>CALATT010000101.1 GCA_937891905.1 uncultured Bacteroidales bacterium
TCATCGTTTGTGCTGCTACTGATGGTCCTATGCCTCAGACTCGTGAGCACATCCTTCTCGCTCGTCAGGTAAACGTTCCCCGTCTTGTTGTATTCTTGAACAAGTGCGACATGGTTGACGATGCTGAAATGCTCGAGCTCGTTGAGATGGAGATGGTTGAGCTCCTCACCTCTTACGACTTCGAAGAGGATACTCCTATCATCCGTGGTTCTGCTCTCGGTGCTTTGAATGGCGTTGCTGAGTGGGAAGAGAAGGTAATGGAGTTGATGGAGGCTTGTGACAACTGGATCCAACTTCCTGTTCGCGCCGTTGATAAACCATTCTTGATGCCTGTAGAGGATGTATTCTCTATTACTGGTCGTGGTACTGTAGCTACTGGTCGTGTTGAGACTGGTATCATCAAAGTTGGTGACGAAGTTCAGTTGATCGGTCTTGGTGCAGAGGGTAAGAAGTCAGTTGTTACTGGCGTTGAGATGTTCCGCAAGCTCCTCGATCAAGGTGAGGCTGGTGATAATGTAGGTTTGCTCCTCCGTGGTATCGATAAAGATGAAGTTAAGCGTGGTATGGTATTGACACACCCAGGTATGGTTAAGCCATATAGCGAGTTCAAGGCTTCTGTTTATATCTTGAAGAAAGAGGAAGGTGGACGCCACACTCCATTCCACAACCACTATCGTCCTCAGTTCTACATCCGTACAATGGATGTTACTGGTGAGATTACTCTTCCAGAAGGAACAGAGATGGTAATGCCAGGTGATAACTTGGAGATCACAGTTAAGTTGATCTACCCAGTAGCTTGCTCTGAGGGTCTTCGTTTCGCTATCCGTGAGGGTGGACGCACCGTAGGTTCTGGCCAGATCACCAAATTGATTGACTAATCAAATTAATTCCCTTATATAAATCAACGAGCTTCGTGCTCGTTGGTTTAAGGGAAATACGGAAGTCCTCCAATGGTAGGAGAGCGGTCTCCAAAACCGTCAATGTGGGTTCGATTCCTGCCTTCCGTGCAAATGTTACAAAAATAGCTTCCAATCTGACTTTGGCGAAAGCTGAGGCCAGATTGTTGACGCGAAATAAGGTGGAGCGTAAAAGTTATTTCATGTAATTATTAATATAGGAATATAAACAAGAAAAATCTACTATATATGAAATTTGTAGAAAGCGTAAAAGAATCGTACAACGAACTGGTGCATAAGACAAGTTGGCCTTCTCGTAAAGAGTTGACCCAGAGCGCTGTGATAGTATTGATAGCTTCCATAATACTATCGCTTATTGTGTGGCTTATGGACTGGTGCTTTGAGTCTATCATGACATTTGTTTACGGTCTATTCTAATTATTTAATAGTTGGTTATTATGGCTGAAAAACAAAAACAATGGTATGTATTGCGAGCAATCTCTGGTAAGGAGGGCAAGGTAGAGGAGTATATTAATTCTGCACTTACTACAAGTTCTTTATTCCAAGAGTATGTATCGCAAGTGCTAATCCCCAAGGAGAAAATATCGGTGCTCAAGAATGGCAAGCGTACAGAAAAGGAGCGTAATATGCTTCCTGGATACTTGTTGGTTGAGTGTCATTTATGTGATGAGAGTTTTCCTCTCTTGCGTAATATACCGCATGTTCTTGGGTTCCTTAGTGGTGGTAAGACCTCATCTGCTCCAAAACCTGTATCTCAGGAAGAGGTTAACAAGTTAGTTGGCATTGCAACTGAGTCAGAGGCACGCGCAGCAAGCGAAATTACATTTGTTGTTGGCGAGAGTGTTAAGGTGGTAGATGGTCCGTTCAGTGGCTTTAAGGGTACTGTTCAGGAGGTTAGCCAAGAGAAGCATAAACTCAAAGTGGTTGTTACAATTTTTGATCGTCAAACTCCATTAGAGTTAGGCTACAATCAAGTAGAAAAAGAGTAGGAGACTTTTGTTACGAGTCGTTAGTCACTACTCGATAGTTTAATTAATTATTAACCGGCCGAGGATGTTATAGTCCGCTATTAGGCCAAAAACTATTAACAACGTAAAACTATGGCTAAAGAAATTGCTGGTTTTATCAAACTCCAAATCAAGGGTGGCGCTGCTAATCCTGCACCTCCAGTTGGTCCTGCATTGGGTTCTAAGGGTGTGAATATTATGGAGTTCTGCAAACAGTTCAATGCCAGAACGCAGGAAAAGGCAGGTAAAGTATTGCCTGTTGTAATTACCGTTTATGTAGACAAGTCTTTTGACTTCATCGTTAAGACTCCTCCTGTAGCAATCCAGCTCATGGAAGCTGCTAAGGTGAAGAGTGGTAGCGATCAGCCAAACCGTTCTAAGGTGGCTTCAATCACTGAGGAGCAGGCTATGCAGATTGCTCAAGACAAGATGGTGGATCTCAACTGCTTTACAGTAGAGTCTGCTCTCAAGATGGTCAAGGGAACCGCTCGCAGTATGGGTATCACAATTAAGTAATTAACTCTTCAATCACATCACAATTATGGCAAAACTGACAAAAAAACAGAAGCTTGCTGCTGAGAAGATTGAAGCAGGTAAGCTCTACACTATCGAAGAGGCAGCAGCTCTTGTAAAAGAGATTACTACTACCAAATTCGATGCAAGCGTGGATATCGATGTACGCTTGGGTGTTGACCCTCGTAAGGCGAATCAGATGGTTCGTGGCGTCGTTGCTCTCCCTAACGGAACCGGTAAGGTTGTTCGCGTTCTCGCTCTCTGTAGTCCAGATCAAGAGGCTGCTGCTAAAGAGGCAGGTGCTGATTATGTAGGTTTGGACGAGTATATTGAAAAGATCAAAGGTGGATGGACTGACATTGATGTCATCATTACTCAACCTCAAATCATGGGTAAGATTGGTGCTCTCGGTCGCGTATTAGGTCCTCGTGGCTTGATGCCAAACCCAAAGAGTGGTACCGTAACCATGGATGTTGCTAAGGCAGTAAAAGAGGTTAAGGGTGGTAAGATTGACTTCAAGGTGGACAAGTTCGGTATTGTACATACCTCTATAGGTAAAGTAAGCTTCAGTGCAGATAAGATTGCAGAGAATGCATTTGCATTTATCGAGACTATCAAGCACCTCAAGCCTGCAGTATCAAAGGGTGAGTACATTAAGAGCGTTTATCTTTCCAGCACAATGAGTCAGGGTATTAAGATCGATACCAAATCGCTTTAATCTCTAAAAACAACAGACAAGTATGAAAAAGGAAGATAAAAATCTCGTCATTGAAGCGCTTGGCACACAATTGGGTGAGTATGCGCATTTCTACCTCGTTAATATTGAAGGTTTGAATGCGGAGAAAACAAGTGAATTGCGCCGTGCATGCTTCAAAGAGGATATCAAATTGCTCGTAGCTAAGAATACTCTTTTGCAAAAGGCATTAGAGAAGAAAGGTTTCGACGAGGAGATATTCGCAGCCCTCAAAGGCAATACCGCACTCATGCTTAGTAACACAGGTAATGCACCTGCAAAACTTATTCAGAAGTTTACAAAGGGTGACAAGACAGGTGAGGCTAAGCCACAACTCAAAGCTGCTTATGTAGAAGAGACTATTTATGTAGGCAAGCAAAATCTCGAATTCCTCAGCACTATCAAATCTAAGAATGAACTCATTGCTGACCTTGTTGCATTGCTTCAATCTCCAGCAAAGAATGTTATTTCTGCTTTGCAGAGTGCACCAAATACAATCCACGGTGTTTTGAAAGCTTTGGAGGAAAAGGCACAATAATAAACACCAAACTTTTATCAATCAATAGAATAATAATCTTTTAAATTTATAAGACAATGGCAGATCTTAAAGTTATTGCTGAAACATTAGTTAACCTTACAGTTAAGGAAGTAAATGAACTCGCTACTATCCTCAAAGAGGAGTACGGAATTGAGCCTGCAGCTGCTGCAGTTGCTGTAGCTGCTCCTGCAGCTGGTGCTGCTGCTGAGGCAGTTGAAGAGAAGACATCTTTTGATGTAGTTCTTAAGAGCGCAGGTGCTAACAAGCTCCAAGTAGTAAAGGCAGTTAAAGAGCAAACTGGTCTTGGCCTGAAAGAGGCTAAGGACATCGTAGACGCTGCTCCTGCTAATGTTAAGGAAGGTGTAGATAAAGCTACTGCAGAGGCTTTGAAGAAAGCTCTCGAAGAGGTAGGTGCTGAGGTAGAACTCAAGTAATACACTCTAACCCAACCACCCAAAACAATGGTGGAATAGGTTTAGATCCCTGTGAAAATAGGGGTCTAAACCTTTTTCGCTGATTAAGACAGGATGATTAAAAAACTGAAAAATTTGGTAAATATTATTAGGGGAACATTAAAATAATATAAAAATAAAACCCATTGATTTAGTTCTAAATTATTCATTACCAACAGTTTATTCTGTTAAATAATTATTTAACCATATAAAATAATGGCTACAACAAACAAAACACAGAGAGTGAATTTTTCGACTATGCAAAAGCATATGCCGTATCCTGACTTTCTGGAAATTCAGCTGAAGTCCTTCCATGATTTCTTGCAGATGGATTCTACTCCAGAGCAGAGACGCACAGAGGGACTCTTTAAAGTATTCTCGGAGAACTTTCCAATCCAGGATACTCGTAACAGCTTCAAATTGGAATTCTTGGATTATTCGATTGATCGTCCTCGTTATTCGATTGAGGAGTGTATCAAGCGTGGATTATCTTATTCAGTTCCATTGAAGGCTAAACTTCGATTGAGTTGCGAGGATCCAGATCATGAGGAGTTTGATACCGTAGTGGAGGATGTATATTTGGGTTCTATCCCATATATGACTCCTAAGGGCACCTTTGTTATCAATGGTGCTGAGCGTGTTATCGTGAGTCAATTGCATCGTTCTCCAGGTGTATTCTTTGGTACATCAATGCACAGTAATGGTACGAAGTTGTATTCTGCTCGTATCATTCCATTCCGTGGTTCTTGGATTGAGTTTGCGACGGATATCAACCATGTGATGTATGCTTATATTGACCGTAAGAAGAAATTACCAGTAACAACATTGCTTCGTGCTATTGGTTTCGAGTCAGATAAGGATATCTTGAATTGCTTTGATTTGGCAGAAGAGGTTAAGTGTAATCGCGAGACCTTAGAGGCTTGTATTGGTCGCAAATTGGCAGGATATGTAATGAAACCTACCATTGAGGATTTCGTGGATGAGGATACTGGTGAGGTATCATCTATCGAGCGTAACTTGATTGTGGTAGAGCGTGAGGAAGAGTTGACTCCAGAGATTATTGATATTATTCTTGAGTCAGGTTCCAAGTCTATTCTGCTGCACAAGGATCAGGAGCGTGAGAATGATTTCGGTATCATTTTCAACACTCTCCAAAAGGACCCTGCTAAGACAGAGAAAGAGGCTGTTCTCTATATTTATCGTCAGTTGCGTAATGCAGAGCCAGCCGATGATGCAACAGCTCGTGAGGTTATTCAAAACCTCTTCTTCTCAGAGAAGCGTTATGATTTGGGCGAGGTAGGTCGTTATCGTATCAACCGTAAGTTGAATATGGATATCCCAATGGAGACCCGTACTTTGACTAAGGAGGATATGA
>CALATT010000102.1 GCA_937891905.1 uncultured Bacteroidales bacterium
CGCCCTCCTTGTAAAGGTATTGGTAAGGACGACGCTCAACGCGTACATCTTCTAACTTCTCGCCGATGTTAAAGCGGCGCTCCAATACGCGACCGTCAACTACATCTTTGAATTTAACACGCATGATAGTATTTCCTTTACCTGGCTTTACATGCAGGAACTCAATTACGAAATACAAACGGCCGTCCATGCGAATACAAACGCCGTTCTTAATGTCTTGTGAGTTAATCATAAATCTTGATAGATATTTAATCGTTTACTAATAGACAATCTTTTCCGAGTGCAAAAGTACTACTTTTTTTTCAAATAAACAAAAAAAATACGATAAATCTTACGAATATGTCACATAAATGTGAAATATATTTGCAAGTACAAAAAAAAACGACTAATTTTGTGCCTTAAAATACAAATAGTGTGCATATGGAAACATTAGAAACTATAAAGGCATTCTTCGGTGAAGTAGATGTAATGCAAATCTTTTCTTCGTTTATATTTCTTATCGCTATCATCGATCCATTTGGTAATATACCTGTTACCATTTCTATGGAGAAAAGGGGTGTAAAGATTCATCCCGTCCGCGTATGTTTGGCAAGTTTGATTATTTTGACCACTTTTTTGTTTTTAGGAGAGTGGATTCTGCTTTTATTTGGTGTTCAGATTGAATATTTTGCCGTAGCGGGTGGTTTTGTGATTTTCCTAATGGCAATAGAGATGATACTAGATATCACCATTTTCCAAAACGAGAAATTGGATGGATCGGGTTCAATTGTGCCATTAGCGTTCCCTATGTATGCAGGTCCGGGTGCTTTCACGGCGCTGCTTGCTATTACAGCGGAGTACTCAATTGCAAGTTTGTGTTTGTCTCTGCTTTTGTGTATGTTGGTGCTCTATTTGGTACTACGAGGCACACACTGGTTGACCAAATATCTGGGGCAAACATCGCTATATATTATTCGTAAGTTCTTTGGTATAATCGTGTTAGCAATTGCTTGTAAACTGATGTTTGGCAATTTGGCTAATATATTCTAATCACACAGTGTATGAAAGCTATTTCAGAAATGCGCATAGCACTTGCCAGCGATCATGCTGGTTATGGTCTCAAACAGCAAGTACAGTCTTTCCTTGAGCAGAATGGTGCAGAGGTGAAGGATTTTGGTTGCTATTCAATGGATAGTTGCGACTATCCTGATTATGCCCATCCATTGGCAACAGCAGTGGAGTGCGAAGAGGTGGACTATGGTGTTGTGATTTGCTCTACGGGCAATGGAATCACTATGACAGCTAATAAGCACCAAGGAGTGCGTGCTGCATTGTGCTGGGAACCCCGATTGGCAGAGTTGGCGCGTCAGCATAATAATGCGAATGTACTCGGTCTGCCTGCTAATTTTATTCCTGCACCTATGGCGTTGGATATCGTTCGTGTCTTCTTTCAAACAGATTTCGAGGGCGGGCGTCATGAGCGTAGAGTGAATAAGATAGCCATCCACGAATAAGTTTATTATGCTTCGGCTTATTAATGCCATTCGTTGCTATGCGTCGTATGTGTGGAGCCGTCTATGGGGTGTCCGCGCTGTGCGCCATATGCCTCTTTTTGTCTCTGTAGAACCGGCAAATGTGTGTCAGTTGCGATGCCCTGAATGCCCTGTGGGACAAGCCGTCGAGCGAAAGGGCACTGCGCCGCGTCTGATGCAAGAACAAGTGTGGCAGCGCATACTAAATCAAGTGGAACCATACACCTATACCATTCAGTTTTATTTTCAAGGAGAACCTTTACTCAACCCGCGTTTGCCGCATATGATTGCTCAGGCAAGCGCAAAAAAAATATATACCATCGTCAGTACCAACGCACAAGCCATCACGCCCCAGATGGCTGAGCAATTAGTGTGCGCTGGGCTCAATCGTATTATCATCTCTATGGATGGGGTAACGCAGCACACCTACGAGGCATACCGCGTGGGAGGAAATATTGAGCAGTGCAAGGAAGCTATGCAATGGTTGAGAGAGGCGAAAAAGAAGTACCATAAGCATACTATCATCGAACTGCAATGCTTACGCTTGCGAACCAATGAGCATGAATGGAATACTCTGCGACACCAATACAAGGCACTTGGAGCGGACCAACTCGTTTTTAAAACAGCACAATTATACAACTATGCCGATGGTCATCCGCTAATGCCTTCTCAATCATGCTATAATCGCTATACGAAAGGACAAGACGGGAAGTATCATCGCAAAGCACTATCCAAAGCTTGTTTTCGCGTGTGGAGCGGATGTGTGATAACAACCGATGGCACAGTGCTTCCATGCTGCTACGACAAGGAGTCGCAGTACGCGTATGGGAATATCATGGATACAGACCTCCACACACTCTTCACCCATCAAGCAGCCCATGCGTTTCGCCAACAAGCATGGCGGGAACAACCATCTATATGTAAAGAATGCTGGAAATGAAAATCAAATCATTCACCGTAGGTCTTTTTCAGACCAATATGTATATTCTATCAAATGAGCACCACGAGGCTTGGCTCATTGACCCAGCGTGCCAAACGCCTGCGGAACAACAAGCTATACAGCAATATATCGCGCGCGAACAATTATCAGTACGCGCTATAATCGCTACGCATGGCCATCTTGATCATCTATGGGGCGCCGCTTGGGCTGCAGAACAATACCAACTACCCGTCTTGATCGATGAGGCGGATATACAGATGGCTAAAGCAATGCAAACGCAGTACGATATGTTCGGTATGCGCACCAAAGCAGTGGATTTTCCTATCCAAGCACTCAATGAGCAGTCCCTGTCCCTTCCGTCCATGACGATTATCCGCACACCTGGACATACTCAAGGATCGGTATGCTTGTATCATGCGCAGCAAGGCATACTGCTGAGCGGAGACACACTCTTCCGCTGCGGCTATGGTAGAACGGACTTGCCAGGAGGAAACACTGCGCAACTATTCGCATCATTAGAACGCTTATCATCCTTGCCCCCTACTACACAAGTCTTCCCTGGTCATGGAGAATATACTACTATTGGTGCCGAGAGAGGGTATTAAGGGGAAATAATTGCAAAAAAATACGAAAGTTCTTGCGTATATCAAAAAAAAGTAGTACCTTTGCACCCGATTTTTGGAGAGATGGCAGAGTGGTCGATTGCGGCGGTCTTGAAAACCGTTGAACTGAGAGGTTCCGGGGGTTCGAATCCCTCTCTCTCCGCAGAAAAAATAAAGGAGTCCAGATGGGCTCCTTTTATTTTTTATGAGAAGGCACAGGGCCTTCTCACCCCACGGACGGGAGGGGTATCTCGGACAATATGTCAGTTTGAGTATCTTGGGCATGATTTTTGTTGCGAATTAGATATATGAAACGAATACATCTTCTTGTTATTTCATTATTGCTTGCCTTTGTGGCGCAAGCAGCGGAGTATACGCCCGTTACATTACCAAATCCCAAGGCGCAGGACCGCAGTAATTATGTGGCCAATCCTGATCATATCATCGCGAGTGAGGAAGTGCTCTTTCTCAATCGCTTAGCCCGTCAATTGGAGGATTCCACACAAGTAGAACTCTGTGTGGTGGCGGTGAATAGTATCGGTGAAATGGATGCTTTTGATTTCTGTTATGAACTTTTTCAGCGTTGGGGAATAGGTAAAGAGGGGAAGAACACAGGTGTGCTACTTTTTCTTGCCGTAGAGTCACGCGATATACGCATCCTGACAGGTGGAGGTATAGAGGGTATTTTGACGGACGCTCTTTGCAATGAGATTATACAGCAAACGATGATGACGCCGCTCCGTAATGCTGATTACTCGGATGCCATGGCATTGGGTGCGCTGCGTATCTATGAACTATGTACCGATGGGGACGCACCGCAAGAGTTGCGTCAGATGACCTCTGCCACTAATCGCTATCACTATGCCACCAATACAGAGACGGAGAACAGTATATTAGAATGGATAATCGCGATAGGTATATTCGTGGTGATCTTGGTGGTTGTCAGTATAGTAAACTTTTTCCCAAAGAAATGCCCCAAGTGTGGGAAACGCGGTTTGGTGCAAAAGCGTGAAAAAGTGATTCAACGAGCAACGATGCATAGAGAAGGTACTGGCGTACTCGTCTATTGCTGCAAGTATTGCGGTCATACGGATGAAAAAACATATGTCATCCCCCGAAAAACACCTACGGTGATTATCTCCGGTGGCGGTTCGCGTGGCGGCTTTGGTGGAGGTAGTATAGGCGGTGGTTTCGGCGGAGGAAGCACATTTGGCGGCGGTGCTGGAGGTAAGTTCTAACAACGCACAAAACACCTATTTGAAATAATCATTTAAAACTATATATTTTATGAGCAAAACACTTACAACATGGATTGTAGTACTTGGAGTACTTGCACTTGGAATTATTTGGGGAATAGGGCGTTATAACGCCATTATTACTGCAGAGGAAGAAGTTAATACCGCTTGGGCACAGGTGGAGACTCAATATCAGCGTCGTGCCGACTTGATTCCTAATCTCGTTGAGACCGTGAAGGGTTATGCAGCACATGAGAGCGCTACTTTAGAGAGTGTAGTGGCAGCCCGCGCAAAAGCTACGCAAGTGGTGGTAGATCCTACCCATGCTACATCAGAGCAGATAGCCGCTTTCCAAGCAGCACAAGGCGAACTATCGCAAGCGTTGGGACGATTGATAGCTATCTCAGAGAATTATCCTGATTTGAAGGCTAATCAGAACTTCAATAATCTGCAGTCGCAATTGGAAGGAACGGAGAATCGTATCAATGTAGCGCGTAATAATTTCAACGAAATAGCTCGCCAGTTTAATACCCTTATTCGTCGTTTCCCAACCAATATAGTTGCGAGTTGGATGGGTGCAGAGAAGCGCCCTTATTTCGAAGCAGCTACAGGCGCAGACCAAGCATACCAAGTGCAGTTCTGATCAACCTAATAGTTGTTGTATCGACTGCTCGATTTGCTCAAGAGGTAAGGACTGCAGCAGTGCGCTCATCTTGCTCTTTATCTGTTCGTTGCAGAGGTTGCCGATAGACCCTTCGTGGGTGTAATGCGAAAGCGTTTCCTCTATGCTCGCATGGTGCTGGAAAGTGCCATGCGTAATTTCGTCCGCTACCTGGCGATATGCATCGCGGAAAGGTACTCCTTGGCTAACACGCGCATTCACTTCCTCCACAGAGAAAGCAGGCATATACAATGGATTGGACATGATATCCGTCTTCATCTCCATATGTTCCACCGCGTAAGTGGTGATGTCGAGCAGGTCATTGAGTTCGTCAAAGAGTGGGAAATAGACCTCTTTGAGCAACTGCAAGTCGCGGAAATACCCCACAGGTAGATTGGTAGTGATATGACGAATGGTATCGGGCAAGGCACATATATGATTGGCATGCGCGCGGATGAGTTCGAAGACATCAGGGTTCTTCTTATGCGGCATGATGCTTGAACCCGTAGTCATCGTGTCGGGCAGTTTGATGAAGCCGAAGTTCTGCGAATTGAACATACAGCAGTCCATCGCCAAGCGACCAATT
>CALATT010000103.1 GCA_937891905.1 uncultured Bacteroidales bacterium
CGTAGCCTGCGTAGATGATGTAAATAAAGTCCACAATGCCGTTGTTGTCATTGTCGTATTGTGAAAAGTCCACTCCTAGTGAATCTGCTCCTTTGCAGGCATCTACAACAAAGTCCACTACATATTGGTCGTTGCCAGATGCATCATTGGTTGCGTAATATGCGGATGTTTGTGGTAGGGTGATAGGCCCTACAACATCAAACTCGGGCTCGTACTGACCGTTAGACTGTGCTTTGAAGTATGCTTTGCAAGAACCTGTAGCACCGTTGTAGGTATAGTTGTCGCTATTGGCTAGCGAGTCGAAGGCTAATTGATTGTTTTTCTCGTCAAAGGTGATATCGGAGTAATTGACTAAGATCAATAATCCTTTAGGGGCCAAGTTGATGTTAGGTGTACGACGTGGGGCCATTCGTTGGATATTGGTTTTAGAATCATGCGAAAGGATATTGAATGGTGCTTTCTTGTGTTGTGGTTCAACTAGGTTTAGTTCTGGCAATGGTGCAACTGCCCATACTGATAGTTGAAACACACACAATATACCTAAGGTAAATAGAATTCTGAGAGTACTTGTTTTCATACGTAATATGCTTGAATTTTGCTGCAAAGGTACAGTTTTATTCGGATATATACAATTATTTGCATAAAAAATGCACTTTTTCTTCAAAAAATTTGGTCATGTCAAAAAAAAGCAGTACCTTTGCACCCGCTTTCGAAAAGAAGCAATGGTCCGTTAGCTCAACTGAATAGAGTACCACACTACGGATGTGGGGGTTGCAGGTTTGAATCCTGCACGGATCACAACTGAAATCGCCAATCACCTATAATACAGGGAGTTGGCGATTTCTTTGTTATATTTCGGTACGCACTTTAATCCGTAAGGCATAAAAAACGCCCCATCCGAACGCAAAACGGATAGGGCGACCATTAAAATCTCCTTGCTATGCAATAAGACACTGCAAAGGTAGTATAAATTTTTTATATAGCAAAATAATTTTGCACGATTTTTTGAAATTCTATCAAATTTCTGCATACCACGACCAAATAGCCCTCTCGAGTGAGAAATTCTATCTTCTCTTTTTGGTATTTGGATAATTGTCCCGCTTTGCCATTCTTAAGCTCGATATACAAACCATGATAGCCTTTGCGAGCCATTGGGATGCATAGGTCAGGTATTCCTGGTTCTTGCCCCTCGGCTTTCATTGCTCGAGCAGTCGTCTCCGTTCTATACCCTCCATTAGGAATGGAGAAAATAAGATACCTCGGCCATGGATAGGCATAGCGAAACCACCGCACGCAAGCCACCTGCAAAGCATGTTCACTCGGTGCGGCTTTTCCGCCATTCTTTTTCTCATTAAGGGCTATGAGTTCCTGCAGTGTCATTTGATTAGGAATTTCAAAAACCAACCTTTAATAGAGGACCATTTGCGATACACTGTTACGCCGATGATAAATATATAGGCTACAATGGCAATCCAAAAGCCACGGGCGCATTTCTTGTAGTATTCAGGCACCACCTCTACCGTCTCCGTTATAACTTGCTTATCGATGAAAGTATCAACGCGCTGCACCTTATTATATTCGCGTATGCGCGCGCGTAGGCTCTCGATAATGACCTGCATGCTATCCTGCTTGGCTTTGATGGCTAATAGGCTACCCTGCTGCGTTTGTTGTAGCTTGGTCTCTAGGGCTACATTCTTGCCCTGCTGCTCTGCTAAATCCTTTATGAGTACTTGCCCCATTGAATCGCATTGCAATAATAGATTGGTTATAGCACTATCAGCTGGGATATTGATAGTACTATCTTTCTTCTCTATCTCCGTGTTATTGTCCGTGGTTATTTCCGATTTGGAAATAGCCTTTTCCTCGGTTGCTACTTTGGGCGTTTTGCAGGACTGAACCATCCACAGGAACATCGCAAAACAAAATACCGCTGCTAGGATTTGAAAAAATGTTTTCGCATTCATATTTTACTATGTTAAATTGTTATCACTCAGCCATTGCTGCACATCAAAGGATGGGCATGCTTTAGCCGCAAATTCACCATGTCCGTGGATGGTTGCATTAGGATACTGCTCTCTAAGTTCCTTTAGTAGCTTTGTGAGCGCATCATATTGAGCCACGGTGCGCGTGTCTTTTGGCATTAGCACTGTCTTGCCATCTTTGCCTTTGATAGGCTTGCCTTTAGCGTTTACGCCATCACGCCAATACGCACCACCTATATAGCAGATGCCAATAGAATTGCGATTGTGTCCCGTGCAATGCGCTCCTGCTTGCTCGATAGGGCGACCTTGCTCAATTGTGCCATCTAGGTCTATGACATAGTGGTATCCTATGTCATTAAAACCTCGCTGCTTGTGCCATCTACGGATATCCTCGGCTTTGTCATTTCGTCCCTCGGGACTATCCGAGCAATGAATAATGATTTCGTCAATTTTTCGCATATTCTTATTTTATTTGTTTTTCATTTGTTTGTTTTTTGCCAAATAAAACCGATTGATTACTAGGTAATTGAGTATGTCTTTTTTATTTTACAAATAAATCCTTTCTTTTTTCTACCATGGAATAAAAGAAAAGAAATAGCCTACTCTTTTGCCTGTTTTTTGCCCTTTTCTAGCGTTTCCTCGACCTCATCTTCAGATACTTTCAGCTTGCGGGCGATCTCGCCTAAAAGCGGCTTTTTAATGAGCCTAAAAAACACTGCATTAGGATACACGATCAGGATGTTACCACATATTGACCAAAACTCTACAGCAGCTATGACGGTGGCGATGATATCCACCACGAATCGGGAGTGTGTTCCCTCATCGCTCATCATCTCATGGCTACCAAAAGCAAGGTTCTCAATAAGCATGACCATGACCAAAGCAGTAGCATAAGCGGCTACTTTATTCACAGTGTCACGCAGTAACTCGCTGCGCATAAACTTTCCTCTTTTTCGTGCTGCAGCAACGCCCCAAATCATGTCGAATAATACCGCCATGAGGACCACTACAAGTGCGACCTTATAGCCTGCAAAAAAATTGAGTATGGCAATTGCGCATGCCGCAATGAATCCCCAAAATGTACTCATCATTTCCCCTAATCGTTGAATCGTTGTAACTAAAATTGATGTTATGAATCCCATGTCTTTACCTCCTTTCTAGGGCGTGTCCATGTTGCTATCAGCATTCCGCCCCGTTTAGATATGACTAAACCGTTAGGATAATACTCACTCGTCTTGCTCGTATCCATATTCGGATGGATTAAATACCTCTGCGATGCCGTTCTCTCGATTGTGCCTCTCGATGATACTTTGGAGATGTTCTTTCGTTGGCATTTTGAGAAATACCATCTCGGTGCATTTTAGATACTGGCCGTCTTGGGTCATGTTTTGGAAACCGTAGCGTACAACTATTCCTGTCGCTGTAACCGTTTTTTTTGATGTGCCTTTTGGCACCACATTTGGATGTCCTTGCATTGTTATGATATTTATTAAGTTCTCTAATATGAGCAATGCTCATGTTGATTTTCTTGTATTGGTCTTTGAGTTTGCATACGAGTTGCCCTTTCTTATTTTCAAACTCCAAATACTCTTTATAATCACTATCGATGATCATTTGTGCGAGCTGCTTTTGGATGTTAAAACTTTGATAGTGGCACATAAATCCTATATAGGAGTTAAACGAGCATTGCAGCTTGATAGCGTTCTCTACTGTTGCGCCTGCTTTGATGGCGCGCTGGATGCTATCCTTACAAGCTCTTACGGTGCGATTGCCGATGTAAATCCTATCTTTGTATATCCATTTTCCGCAAAATGGCACGCCATGACGGACGGGCTGGATATAGAATTTTGTAGGATGCAATTTGAGGTTCATTTCCCTAAGTATGTTTTCCGATTCTTTGCGTATCTCTAGTATGTCCTGGGCTGTGTCTGCCACGACACACAAATCATCTACAAATTGGGTAATATCGGCATTCTTATTCAGTCTTATAATCGCCATTCCCCATACTGCGAGCACGAGATTTGCGATTAGTTGAGAGTAAAAATTCCCGATAGGCAAACCCTTATTACCATTGCCGAAGATTGATTTATTCGGCGGAATAAAGCGCCACATACTTGCAGGGCTACGCCTTTGGCAATCGCTTGTAGGGTCATGCATGATTAGCGTGTAAAGGATTTTGAGATACATCTCTATCGTCCAATCATCGTAGCATGTAGGCGCAAACTCTTTCATAAATGCGACAAAGGTATCAAATGCCATTTGCCTGCATATATTCATAAAGAATCCGCTTACATCCATCGTCCCGACAAATCCGTTAGGTCGCTTTTGCATGTTCTGCTGAATTTGCAGGCAAGCAGTATGCGCTGAATGTGCGGGGCGATTTCCGTGGCTGATATTGCCATTATGGGTATGCACTTTTTCCGTAACCGCCAAGATAAATGGAGCGATAAGATGGTGCGCTACTCTATCACGATAATTAGCTGCAAATACCTCTCTATATCTTGGATATGTTAGGATAAAGCAAATACTAGTTGTCGGCTGATATGCATTCTCCCATATAGAATTTCGTAATTCAAAGACCCTTGCGAGATCGAATCGAAAGCGACACGCCTCGAATCTTCTCTTTTTATTCCTCCAACAATTTGCCTGCGCGTCAAACAATGCCAATGTAAGTGATTCGTATGATTCGGCAACCGCCACCACTCCGTTGCTGTTGTTCTTATTGTTGTTGTTTACCTGCGCACTCGACAATGTCACATAATACTGATTGTTGGCATTGTTCTCCTGCATAGCCCACACATTGCCCGTGGGTAGAGTGCTGTGGTCGTCAAGATTCTCTGCTGAAATAACTTGCTCCATAAAACAAGTGGAATCTCCATTATACAAATCAAACACGCTCATCCTCGCCATATAGGCTTAATGATGCTGGCTTTTCTGCGCCTCTTGTATTGCATATATTTGGCTTGCAATTTCTTGGCATAATACATCAATCTCTGCGCAGGTAATATCGCTCATACCGCCCAAAGATTGAACCAAATAGCACGATGCTTGTATTTCCTCGATAGTCTCTAAAGCACGCTTGGCATAATCCCGTCCTTTCAATTGTCGAAACGCTTGTATAAACAGGATATTCCCTTTCTTTAGGACATCATCGAAATACTGATGTCGGATGTCATTAGGCATTGGGAGTTCTTTTGCCTCTCGCGCTTTTGAGCGCTTTCTCCCATTTGGCATCCGTCTCCCGACATAAAGCAATTTGCGATTGAGCGCAATCGTTTTATTTATAATGGGTGTTCTTAATGCTTGGTCATTGTTGTAACGCATAGGCAAATTGGATTAGAGGTAGTCGTGCATCCGCACGACTGAGCTTTGCTATTGTTTTAATGCGGCAACCGCCACCACTCCGTAGCTGCCGTACTTACTGTAGGTGTTTACCTGCGCACTCGACAATGTCACATAATACTGATAGATGGCATTGCTCTCCTGCATAGCCCACACATTGCCCGTGGGTAGAGTGCTGAGGTTAAGAGCGTATAAGCAAGTGTCAATCT
>CALATT010000104.1 GCA_937891905.1 uncultured Bacteroidales bacterium
GGGTATTGAGGGCGTTGAGGCAGCTCTGCGTGAGCGCCTTGCTGGACAAGAGTTCCCAGAAGTGCTCAAGAGCACACCTGGTGTACACGCCAACGGACAAGGTGGTGGCTGGGGTGACTCAGAGATCTGGATGCGTGGTTTCGATAATAGTAATATCGCTACCATGGTGAATGGTGTGCCTATGAATGATATGGAGGGCGGTAAAGTGTATTGGTCTAACTGGCAAGGACTGAGCGATGTGACAAGCGTCATGCAGACACAGCGCGGTATGGGTGCCAGCAAGCTATCTGCGCCTTCTGTGGGTGGTACTATCAATATCGTTACCCGCAGCATTGACGCTAAGAAAGGCGGTATGCTTATGTATTCATTGGGTAATGATGGATACAACAAAGTGGCATTCTCTTTCAGTACTGGATTGATGAAGAATGGATGGGCACTCACCGCTATGGCAAGCCGCACTTGGGGTGACGGATATGTACAAGGAACCAGTTTCCAAGGTTATAGCTATTTCCTTAATGTAGCAAAACGCATCAATGAGAATCATCAGTTGTCACTCACCGCTTTCGGTGCTCCTCAATGGCACTGGACACGCCCTGCAGGTAAGTACGGCGCGCTCACACTCGCTGAGTGGAATCGCGTAGAGCAATACATGGCTGATGGTATGGACAGACGCCGCTACAACCCTTCATATGGTTTGGGCGCAGATGGTAAGCAACAAGGTACTAACTACAACCAATACCATAAACCACAAATATCACTTAATCATATTTGGCAAATTGACGAGACCAGCAGTCTCAGTACAGTAGCCTATGTGTCTATCGGTCGCGGTTTTGGTAGCACAGCAGAACCAGGTCTCGATTCACCTTATTCATACAGCGATTTGACCAATGGTGCTAATAGTGGTAAGATCACAACAGCTTTCCGCGATGAGGTAACAGGTATGTTCGATTACGCTAAGTTGGAGGCACTCAACGCTGCTTCTCCTACTGGTTCACTCCTCGCAAAGTTTGAGAATCGTAACTATCACAACTGGGTAGGACTCGTTTCTACATACAATAAGAAATTCCTCAATTGCCTCGACTTCACCGCTGGTGTGGATGCGCGTTGGTATCAAGGTATTCACCAAGCCGTATTGAGCGATCTCATGGGTGGCGACTACTTCATCGATGCACCACAACGACTCAAAGTGTCGGCAGAGAACAACCCTCTCCGTAATGACGACAGTTGGGTATATGAGAAAATAGGTATCGGAGGTATTTCCTATCGTGACTACACTGGTACAATTGTACAAGAGGGCGTTTTCGCAAGTTTGGAGTATAGCAAGGATAACCTCTCTGCCTTCGTAAACGCTTCTGTATATGGTCAGCACAACTGGCGTACCGACCGCTACTACTATAATAATGTAACAGCTCGCGACTCAGTGCCTCGTATCGGCGGTACTATCAAGGGAGGTATCAACTATAAGTTCGCTAAATACCACAATGTGTTTGTCAATGCTGGATTCATCAGCCGTACACCAATGTATCAATCTATCTACATGAGTGTTTCTACCAGCAATGCTATCAATAACCAAGCTAAGAACGAGAAGATCGCTTCAGTGGAAGTAGGTTATGGCTTTGAGAATCAATATGTAAGCGTTCGCGCTAATGGTTATTTCACCGAGTGGCTCGATAAGTCAATGGTTAAGTATGGCAACTTGCAAGACCAAGACCAAACACCATTCTACATGAATATGACCGGTGTGGCAGCACAGCATATGGGACTCGAGTTTGAGTTGCGCGCACGCCCTGCTAAATGGGTTGAACTCAATGCAATGCTCTCACTCGGTAACTGGAAATGGGACCGCGACTCAGTAGTAGGATACGCCTATAATGAGCAAGGATTGCCTGTGACAGCTGACGCACAAATCACAGAGATTGGCGCACCAGACCACTACTGGGCTAAAATCAATATGAAGGGTATCCATGTGGGTGGACAAGCACAAACAACCGCTAACTTCGGCGTTACTTTCAAGCCATTCAAGGGCTTCCGTATCGGTGGTGAATACACCCTCTATGATCGTAACTACTCATACTATTCATTCTCTGGTAGCGACCTCACTCCTGGCAAAGCAATGAATATCGTAGAACCATACCGCTGCCCTGTAGGTGGCGCATTGGACCTCCGCGCAAGTTATACCTTTGACATGGGCGGCGTACGCGCTACTATCGGTGGTAATGTAACCAATGTGCTCAATCAATACTATATTGAGAAAGCATGGTCTGCAACAACATCCACTTCGTCTGTGGCAGAGAATACGAAGGATAATATCTATTTCTTCTACAACAAAGGTCGTCAATGGAATATCCGTCTCAAGATTATGTTCTAAGCAGAAATATCCAATGATGAATATCAATTTAATGTAACAGAAAAATGAATACAAATATGAAAGCAAAATATATCTTATCCATCGCTATCGCTGCCCTCGCATTCACCGCATGCGATAACTATTTCGATGACAAGTACTTGGATAATGGCAATCCACAAATCAGCGAGGTGAAGACTTATGACTACACCCTCACCGAGGCTGATTACGCTACTATCGCTGCCAATAAAACCAATAAAACATATGCACAAAACTTGGACTCTCTTCCAGGTCAAACAGCTAATCAGGATGCGCTTAAGCAAGTGGGAGAAAACCTCTATTTCAATGAGATAGCATCCGCAGATATGTATGTTCCTGCGTTTATCTACGGCAAATATCCACACCTTGATCCAGGCTCAACCTTCAATGTGACTTACAAAACTTGGGATGGACTGCCAAAGTATTTGGATATGCTCAATGCAACTATCCAATACACTCTCTCAGATGCTGATTACGCTACCATCACAGGCGTAGCAGATGCTACCTATCTCACCGAGGCTGACCTTGCTAATGTAGGTGCAGTATTGCCACAAGTGGATGATAACTTCCTCTGCGGCGCGGTGTATCAATACAAAGACGCAGATGGAACCATCAAGAAAGTAGAAAATATCTTCATCTACGAGGATGGATGGCTCTGGAAACCATATACACATGCAGAGTGCCCATTGCATGTACTCCCTGCTGAGGCGAATGGACAAACTATCAAATGGCTTGATAATACCTATCCATATGCAGTGAAAGACGATAAGGTGGTGGTGATGGTTTATGATAAGAAATCATCTTTCTATGTGGCTACCGAGTACAACCACGACGGAGCACAATGGGTGGCTAATACAGGTATTATCGAGGAGACTATGACTTTCGTTCTCTCTGAAGGCTGGGCTGCTAACCTCTCCACCTACTACCGCCAAGCTATCGCTGGTGATGGCAATAAAGGAAAAATCGTAGTGCAAGACTTCAATCTGCAAGATGGAATCACATATATCTGGACCTATACCGATGCATATGGTATGAAGGGTACTGCATATTATGGCGGTCCTCACTACGGCGAAGGATGGTTCGTTACCCCATATTTCAAACTCAAGAAATCAAAACAACCAGCCCTCTCATTCGACCAAGCTATCAACTACGGTCCAACTGAGGAAGCAGGTCGCTATACACAAGTCACTGTGTGGGTTTCTACTGATTATGTGGATGATGTGCGCACCGCTACCTGGACACAACTGCCATGGAATATGTACGATGAGGCCACCAACACTGGATTCCCAACAGCTAATAGTTGGACCTTCTACAACTCGGGTCGTATGGACCTCAGTGCATGGAATGACCAGCGCATCTGTATCGGTTTCCGCTACAAGTCCGAACCAGACCAAACATGCTCTACATGGGAGGTGAAAAATATCCTTGTAAGCGAACCTGAAGCAGCAGAGGAATAATACCACACGATTAAGAAGATAATTCTTACATACCTTTTTTGATTCGTATGTGCGGCAGTCCATTAGCCATTATTGGCGTGGACTTGCCAAGCACATACTAAAAACCCCAACAACCATGAATACCTTCACTCCTCAAGATTTAGAACAACTGCATGCACACGGTATTTCCGTAGAGAAAGCAGAGCAACAACTATCGTATTTCCGTACTGGTTTTCCACAATTGGATATCATCTCTCCTGCGGGTGTGAAAAACGGAATACTCAGTCCAAAACGCGCTGAACAAGAAGAGTATATTGCCCTCTGGAAGCAATACCTTGCAGAAGGACACAAAGTGCTCAAATTCGTTCCTGCCTCTGGCGCTGCGAGTCGTATGTTCAAAGACCTCTTCCAATACCTTGAGGATGGAGTGGAAACACCATTCATCGCTGAGTTTCTTGCCCATAAGGACGATTTCGCTTTCGGTCCACAACTGATGGGAAAAGAGGGACAAGAGAGCGTTCGCTATCTGCTCAAAGATATGCATTATGGCGAACTGCCCAAAGGACTTCTGCTCTTCCATAAATACCGCGATGGTGCACGCACACCTGCGCTGGAGCATTTAGTGGAAGGAGCACTCTACTGCGCACCAGAACGCACCGCAGACGAGAAACCTACCGTATATATCCACTTTACCGTCTCTCATGACCATCTACCACTCTTTAGGCAACATATTGCCAATCACCTCAAGGCATTCGAAGAGAAATACCAAGTGCGCTATGATATTACATTCAGCGAACAACTATCTTCTACCGATACGATAGCCGCCAATCCTGATGGTACGCCATTCCGTACCAAAGAAGGTAAACTCCTTTTCCGTCCGGGTGGACATGGGGCACTCATTGAGAACCTCAACCAGCAGGACGCAGATATCATCTTTATCAAGAATATAGATAATGTGGTGCCAGATAAACTCAAAAAAGACACCATCCGCTACAAGCAAATATTAGGTGGTGTATTGGTTAGCGAACAGAAACGCGTCTTCGAAGCGCTACAAAATCCTGATTTAACTGAGGAAGAGCGAGCGTTGCTCAATCGCCCTATTCGCGTTTGTGGCGTGGTGAAGAATACAGGAGAACCGGGCGGTGGACCATTCCTTGTGCGCGACGAGAACGGAAATATCTCATGCCAGATACTTGAGTCCAGTCAGATAGCAGACCCACAACTCATGGCGCAATCCACACACTTCAATCCAGTGGACCTTGTTTGTGCTATCAAGGACTACGAAGCACAACCATTCAACTTGCCTGATTTTGTGGACCCACAAACTGGATTTATATCCAATAAGTCGAAAGATGGTAAGGAACTATTAGCGCTCGAATTACCTGGCTTGTGGAATGGAGCCATGAGCAAATGGAATACTATCTTTGTGGAAGTACCAGTTAGCACTTTCAATCCAGTGAAGACCGTTAACGATCTATTACGCGAACAACATCAATAAACACCTATGATACTCATTGCAGATAGCGGAAGCACCAAAGTGCATTGGTGCCTATTGACCGCCACAGGTCAGTGTACTGATGTATATACTGATGGCATAAATCCCCTTTTTCAAACATCAGATGCCATGCGTAATAGTATTTGCAATCAGTTATTACCCAAGATTAGTCATCTGCTTTGGGTGGGCACCCTGACGCATGTCTTCTTCTACGGCGCAGGATGCACACCGGAGAAGAAAATCTTCGTACAACGAGCTATCGAATCCGTATTCAAAAAAGCACAAGTATTTGTGGAATCAGACATGCTTGGTGCGGCGCGAGGACTATTGGGACGCCAATCAGGAGTAGCATGTATCCTCGGAACGGGGAGCGGAAGTTGCTATTACAACGGAGAAAATATCGAATGGAATGTGCCTTCATTAGGATACATCCTTGGCGACGAAGGAAGCGCAGCAGTGCTTGGTAAGAAACTCGTTGGCGACCTACTCAAGAACCAATTGGGTGATGACCTTAAGCAGGCTTTCTTCAGCGAATATGACACCTCGATGGCAGATATCATTGAGAAAGTATATCGTCAACCATTTCCAAATCGCTTCTTAGCTAAACTATCGCGTTTCTGTGCAGACCATATAGATGATGAACGCATATACGCGCTCGTGTATGACCATTTTGTGCAGTTTATCCGCAGAAACCTATTACAATACAAAACAGATACGCCTATCGGTTTTGTGGGGTCTATTGCTTTTTACTATCGTCCTATCTTAGAAAAAGCTATGCAGGCCGAGGGACTTCCTCTTGGACAAATACTACAGGACCCTATAGAGGGACTCAAAGAGTATCACAAGGACGCAGCAGTCCCCACTACTGTCTAATAAATTATTCATTATTCATTATTTAAGTAATGTCTATCTCCATTTTTAATCTCTCAGGCCGTGTGTGTTCCACCGCTGCCATCAAGCAAATAGCCGCACAGGCCACAACTCCTTATACCATCATATGCCTCAAACCCGAAATAGAGTGGGTCTATAGAGCGCAAGAACGCATGGTGCAAGTATTGGAGCAAACCAATGCAACGATGGTCTATGCCGACCATTTTAATAAAGTGCAGAATGCAAACGGCGAATGGATAGAGACACCCGCGCCTGTCATTGACTATCAGATAGGCGCACTGCGCGATGATTTCGATTTTGGTAGTGTCATGCTCTGGCGAACAACCGCCTTGCAGCAACTCGTTGCCCAGATGGATCACGACTATACCTACGCAGGATTATATGACTTGCGTCTTCGCGCTTCTCACCTCGTTCACATTCCAGAATACCTCTACTACGAGGTAGAAACCGATACACGCAAGAGTGGAGAGAAACTATTCGATTATGTTAATCCAAGCAATAGAGCAGTACAGATAGAGATGGAGCAATGCGTCACTGCTCACCTCCAACGCATAGGCGCTTATTTGCAACCAGGCGACTACCAAGCATTGCCCGAACCATCGGATCATCCTGTCACCGCAAGCGTCATCATCCCATGCCGCAATCGCGTACGAACCATCGGAGATGCCATCCGTAGTGCCCTCAGTCAGGAGGTAAGGGACGGATATTCATTCAATGTGATCGTAGTGGATGATAACTCTGTGGATGGCACGGTGGATGTGATCAAGAGTATTCAAGATGAGCGACTCATTTATATAGCCCAAGATAAAACATGGCATGCTATCGGCGGTAACTGGAATATAGCTATCCATGACCCTCGTTGTGGTAAGTATGCTATCCAACTCGATTCAGACGAT
>CALATT010000105.1 GCA_937891905.1 uncultured Bacteroidales bacterium
GATTTTGTATTAAATTGTTTTTGGCGATATTGCCATTGCAAAAATACAAAATTGATTAGACACAAAAAAGTCGCAACCAATAGTCACGACTAAGAATTAATAAATTTACAGATTTCAGATGGCCAATTGCGTCTATCGCAGTAGCCACTGCGTGAAGGGGATGGAAGCCTCGCGGGTGAGGTGCGTAGGATTATACCAGCCGCCTTCCGGCACTTCCCAATCGGTGGCATCGATATAGACTGCCGGTGCGGTGAGCGCAGAGAAAATACTATCATGCAGCGCCACTTGTTTTGGCGGCAAAGCAGACACATACGCATCCATAGCAGGCATACTCACCACCAGCAACTGCACATCACGCGCAGCACAGAGCGCAACGATACTATCCAGATAAGCACTATTTTGCGCTATTACATCGCGGATAGCATCCACCTCCACCCTATCGTTCGCCACCATGGCGGCTATATCCTTATTCCAAAACTCGGTCTGCTGCGCCACTGCTATGCTATCATGTCCCAAACGCTGGCCCAAGGAGTCACAGCGTGTGACATCACGGGAGATGATATACTTGATAATCTTTTTGGTGAGCAATGGCATATCGAAGATTTCCATGCTATACTTGCTGATAGGCCATCGCGGATAGAGGTTCATATAGAGCGTGTAATAGAGGCGTCTATTATCTTGGGTGCGCATTGCCAATGTGCCGTGACCTACACCTAAGATGACCGTCTGCAAGCTATCCATCTGCGGGATATAACGCGCCAAGAGACGATAGTCGTCCTCGAGAGTCTGACTGCTATTGGAGAGATTAAAAGCGGCTGGCATTTCCGATGGTGCAAGTCCGTCATAGGCGTAGGACGAACCGAGGATGAGAGTGCATATATGCGCGGCATGCTGCTCCATGTACTGGTGCTTGTAGGTATAAGAGTTCGGAATGCGCTCAGCGATGCATTCCAAAGCTATACCGCCCAAAATCAGCGGGATGGCGAAGAGGAGTATTTTCTTTATGAATTGCTGCATATGGTGGGGCTATTAGGCGAGGAGGCGAGGAGGCGAGGGATTATTTAAAAGTTGAAGATCTTTTTCTAAGAAAACACATAGATTGAATCATCTTGCTAATGTTTTCTATTTGTTCTTCCAATTGGAAAACATTGTATCATCAATATATTTGAGGTCACGAGATATATCTAACTGTGCATACAATTCCATTAAGGAACCATATGCAATATTTAAGAAATGAGCTTGGTCTTTATCAGACAATCGTCCCATTCCTTCTGCTATATTAGATGGCACGGATATAGCAGCACGACGCATTTGGTTACAAAGAGCAAAGCGTTCTGTTTCAGGAAATAATTCTAACATCTTATATACTAGAACAACTAACTCTTTTGATTTTTGATACACAATTAGATTTGCAAATCTCTTCATAATATATAATATTTTATTCTTCGCCTCATAGCCTTATCGCCTAATCGCCTTACTAAAACTGAAAATATATAAACTCAGTTGTCTTATCAGTAGCAAACCAGTAAATGAGGAGCACGATGGCATAGTACACCCAGCGATTATGCGGGAGAGGGGCGGTATCCTGTTCGCGGCCACGCCATTCAACAACTATCATCAGCACTATCATCGCTATGGAAACCCATACCATTGGATCGGTAATCATAGGAAGCGTAAAGAGCGAAGCCGTACCCATTCCGCATATATATCCCCACGCATCGGCGATAGAGGGAGCGCGGAAGATTATCCATCCTATTACTACCAGAATGAAAGTAACAAGCATTTGTAGCACTTCACGCCATGTAGGCAATAAGCGTCCTTCTGCAACCTGATTGGTATATTTGCGGTTCTTACCCATCAGTAACAATGGTACAAAAAGCAAAGCATGGTATGCTCCCCAAACGATGAAAGTCCAATTAGCACCATGCCAAAAACCACTTAGGAGGAAGATAATAAAGGTATTACGGACGGCGATCCATTTTGTGTACCTTGCCTCAATCGCCTTATCGCCTTTTAACCTTATCGCCTCTGGAATATTAGGGCGTGAGCCACCAAGTGGAATATACACATAATCGCGGAACCAAGTGGTCAACGATATATGCCAGCGGCGCCAGAACTCCGCTATATCGCGTGAGAAGTAGGGCACATTGAAATTGCGCATCAGTTGGATACCAAACAACTTGGCTGCACCTATCGCTATATCCGAATAACCCGAGAAATCACCATAGATTTGGAATGTAAATAGTATAGCAGCGAGCACCAATGTACTACCCGATTGGGTATCGTATGTTGCCCATACTTGATCCACATAAGTGGCACAGTTATCAGCAATGACGATTTTCTTGAATAGTCCCCATAGTATCTGCCGCATACCATCTACTGCCTGTGCGTAATCGAAAGTGCGCTTGCGCTGAAATTGCGGCAAGAGGTTCGTAGCGCGCTCAATAGGACCTGCCACGAGTTGTGGAAAGAAACTAAGGAAGGCTGTAAAAGATACTATGTCTTTGGTGGGCTGTATATGCCCGCGATAGACATCGATAGAGTACGAGAGGGCTTGGAAAGTATAGAAACTGATACCAACTGGCAAGATTAAATGGAGCAGCAAGAAATCCGACTCTATACCCAATAGTTGCGCAAACTCGCAGGCAAAGAAGTCATAGTATTTATATACACCTAAAATACTGAGATTGACTATAATATTGGATATGAGCCAAAATTTTGGCTTTTGTGTAAGGTGTAGTGTGTAAGGTGTATTTTCTTCTTTCACCTTCTCGCCTCCTCGCCTTCCTATCAGCAAGCCACTTCCCCACGAGCAGAAAGTGGTGATCGCAATAAGTATCAAGAATCGCCAGTCCCACCAACCGTAGAAGATATAACTTGCAACAACGATGAACGCATTCTGCAGCCACAATTGATGCTTGCACTTGCTGAGTGCGTAATCAAACACAAACCAATAGAGCAGAAACACTATTGGGAGGAAGATGAGATATTCGAAGGAGTTAAAAAGCATTTAACGAATTAATGAGTTAATGAGTTAAGGAGTTAGCGATTAGGGGAGTGCCTTTCATTAAACATTAAACATTGCGCATAGCGCACAACACCCTACATTGCCAATTACGCCGCACTATCCCATTATGCGGCGTTTGAGTTTAATAAGGCGTGTGCGCCATTGAGGACCAAAGAAGTCAAGCAATTTGGCTTTCCAAGTTTTCTGCGCCCACGAACTAACACCCTTATGTTCACAATAAGTCTCCTCCGTACGCAAATCTTCACCCGTAGTGAGCACTGGACAGAAATAATACACAGGGAAGACATGCAAGAAAAATACATTATTCACATACACATCCTTCTCCACTCCATCTGCCACGAAACCTTGCGCCTCGAGACGGTCTGTGAAATAAGCTGTGTTAGGCGTCATATCATACGAGCCATCCTCCTTGATGAATGTGCGTGTATCATAGGTAGCCAACATATCGCTCACCCATGCACCATGCGGTTCTGACGCTATCACGCCCTGCATAACAGGTTGCCTTTTAGAACCCTCATAGCCAGCGAAAGCGGGATATTTATCCATCAAATCATCAAAGGGACGGAACACCAAGAAATCCACATCCATATACAAGCCGCCGTACTGCTCTAAGGCCCAAAGGCGGATATAATCGGACACGAAGGCGAACTTACGCGCCGCATATGCCTGCTGCACATAGAGCGGCATTTGTTGTAACCAACAATTAGACTTTTGGAGCGTTGTTTCATCCCAGCGCATGATTTGCCAATCGGGCATGTATTTTTGCCACGAAGCGATGCATTGCTCCGCCAGTTCGGGCAGCGGTTTCCCGCCCAACCATATGTAGTGAATAATCTTTGGGATCATTTTCTCATTCGTATTAACTTCTGTTTGCAATAGCTTCCTACCTGCATGAAGCGCTTCTTGGCGCGGAGAAACCAAATAGGCATCTTATAAGTGCGTAAGGCTGACGAGGGTTGTTGCGACCAATCCACTTTCTTCAATTCCTGCGCAGCCATATCATGGTATCTATCATCCATCCAATATTCAAGCAAGCCGCTAACGCGAAGCTTGTCCAAAAGCGATTTCCAATCATGCTTAACCTCCTCGTCTTGCAATTGCGCTATTACTTGCTCTATTGGTTCTAATAGGAAAAGCATATGGTGCTCGGGCGCATGCAGGTTACGCGTAGCACGCAATGTGGCTGGCACATCGTTGTTATAGCATGCCAATGGTTTCTCGCAAAACGCCACCGGATAATGCAATGCCGTTTGTGCCCATAGCAAAAAATCTTCACCCAGTTTAACTCCCAACGGGAATCCGACCATCTCGTCAAACACTTTCCGCGGCATACATGCTGCACCTGTCCATATTGGCATTGCACCAGATTGGCAATAAGACTGTGGATAATTGATATAACCCGTCTTAAGAGTGAGCGCTACATGCGTCTTACCAGGTTTGTAGTAGATATAGTTCGTCGCATATAATCCTGCGTCTGGATAGTCCGCTATCAGTTGCACCATGTGTTCGAGGAAAGTAGGTTCCCACCAGTCGTCTGCATCAAGAAAACAAATATATTCGCCTTTACTCGCTGCCACACCATTGTTGCGTGCAGCGGATACACCTGCGTTCGGCTGGTGTATCAGGCGAATAGAATGAACGAGTGAAGGAGTTAATGAACGAACGAAGTCCTCGCAAATGGCAGCACTTCCATCCGTTGACCCATCGTCCACAATGATGCATTCCCAATCTCTATATGTTTGGGAAACCACAGATTCCAAAGCCTTCCGCACATAGGGGGCTTTGTTGTAAAGGGGTATTATGATTGAAAATCTTGGCCTCATCGCAGAATTTTCCACTTTTCAAGTTTGAATAGCACTCGTTCAATAAAATATACTAATGGATATAATTTCCACCTCCGCAATCGCTTCATCTGTTCCATTTCAAAAGCATGCGCATCGTAATCTGCGAGCACAGCAGGGGGCATTAGTTCTGCTAAAACTTGTCGGCGCTCTTGATTGCGCAAAGCGAGATTCGTTTCACTAATTCCACTTGCATCAAAAATAGTTACATCAATATCCACATAAATAGGTTTTACCTTTCCCAAACCAATAGCTTGCAAGAACCATTTCCAATCACTCACTATCTTCAGCGACTCGTCATATAAGCCATAGGTTTCAAATAAATCGCGACGGATATAACAGCAATCATGGTTCATGGTAGAAGTATAATATTGGCGCAAAGAATACTCCACCTCCGTGCTCTTGCCAAGAGTGCGATTATTCGCATAATCGTATTTCACCATATTCCCATAGAGCAACTCCACCCCATCCCCTTTCATTTGTAATGCAGCCATCATGCGGGCGGTGACATCTGGAGCGGCTAACAAGTCACCGCTATTAAGTATTTGCACATACTCGCCTGTCGCCTTACGAATACCACAATTCTTATCTTCACTTCGTTCTGAACGATTAAGGGAATTGATACCCATCTCGCATCCTTTGTTCTTATCCTCGACAAGCTCGGAACGATTAAGGGAATTGATATCCATCTCGCGTCCTTTGTTCTTATCCTCGACAAGCTCGGAACGATTAAGGGAATTGATATCCATCTCGCGTCCTTTGTTCTTATCCTCGACAAGCTCGGAACGATTAAGGGAATTGATATCCATC
>CALATT010000106.1 GCA_937891905.1 uncultured Bacteroidales bacterium
TTCATGTAGGATTTCTCTACAACTGCATCGGAGTTGTCTTTTAGAAATCGCTTTCTCTGCTCGGGATCGGTGTACTCCTTACCGATGGTCTTGATTTGTTTGTTCATAAGTTTTTGAAATTTGATAGGTTATTAAAACAACTTGGGTGTATATGCTTTGAGCATCTGCTCGTTAGCTTGCTTGAAAAAGTCCTTTTTAATCTCGAATCCGTATGCTCGTCTGCCACAGTTCATGGCTGCTCGGAGTGTGGACCCGCTACCAGCACATGGGTCGATGACTACATCGTTCGGGTCGGTAAAAATCTCTATCAGCCTCTCGAGTACTGCCACGGGTTTTTGTGTGGGGTGTATGCGTGGGATGTCTCGCCCATCTTGCACCCAATCCATGCAGTTGAATATCATCCGCCCCTCATTGTTGAATTTGGGCAATTTATCTTTGTAGAGGATTAGTCCATATTCACAGTTGCCTACGACTTTCATATTTGCCTTGAGGACTTGTGCGCTAAAGCTCTTGCGGAATATGAGCGGGATGTAATGCTGAAATCCGTATCGCTTGCCTAGTTCTATGAGGTACTGCATTTGTTCAAAGGCGCAGAAGATTATCATACATGGCGCTGTGGATTTCTTACGAGAGCCGACCATTTGAGAATTACCCCCCCCCGTGGCGTTTTCCTCATCGTCTTCACGCACTCCGTTTTTCGGCTCTTTAACCAGCATTTGGGAGCAAAAGTGCATAAACTCGGCGGGTCGGAAATCCTTATCCGTGTCGAAAAACTCTTTACCTGCTAACTCGCTTTCGCCATTCTTATTGTCGCCGCCTTTGTACCATGCTGGGTTGCTTGCATAGGCGTTTACGCCGATGTTATAGGGGATGTCTGCGATAATGAGCTGCGCATGTGGGATTCCGTAAACCTTGTAGTTTTGGAAATGATCGTTAAACAGTTCTACTCGTTTCATGGTCAATCCTCCTTGTATAGTTCCTCGAGCCATTTACCTTGCAGGTCTCCCCAATACTTTTGCCCCTCCATGGTCTTCTCCCATTCGAATGCTCCAAGCAATATGAGTTTGGGTTTTGTGGTCTTTACCCACTCATATGGGGATTTGATATGAATACCTACTCTGCGATAGTTCTCGATAAAGCGGCGATATGCTTTGTGCTTTTTCAGGAATATAAAAAATCCTAGTTCCTGGGCGTTGGTTTCGTTCGTTGTCATTGTTGATTTGGTTTTGGGGTGTTTAACTTGAATCTATCTAAGATATATCGAGGGATAGCCGGCTGTGGGGGGGTCAATTCCTCGAGTGTTCTTTTCAATGTGAGTGCGTTCCATTCTCCCTGCTCTCCTTGTGAGATGTTGCACCATGAGGCGAGCAGGTATGCCATTGTGTTCGCATCTCCGATGTATGCCTCTACGATGTCATCGCTGCCTTGATAAGTGCCATTCATAATGCCTAAGTCCGTCAGCTTGTCGTAGAGATATTCCAAGCGTTTCATCTGCAGTAGGAATTCCTTATACACTTTCTTAAATTCTCTCTTATAATCGCAGCCATTGAGGTTCATAATGTGCGTGGCTTGCTTAAAGAATAATTCCGATGCGCTTGCGCTGAGTAGTCCTAATCCGCAGAGGCGGTCTGCTAGGTCTAATTTGGATTGCTCGATATTTGGTTCTTGCTCTTTTACCATTGTTGCTTTGATTTTAAAGGGTTTATAAAATGATTTTCTCGCAGGCTTGCTCGCTGCGTATGCGTTTGTGTTTGTGTAGTGGGCATTTCTTGAGTGTGGGCTTGCCGTGGATGTCGAGGTTATGAAATGTCATATCCCAATCGGCTCTCTTGCAGTCTCCACATACTCTCCCGATGTGAGGCGGTGGCGGTGGCGCTGGTTTTTTCATACTGCTTTGGCTTTTGCTTTCTTTTGAGCGTTGATGAATAGATGTTTGTTATCTTCCATGAGTTGTACCAGCTCTGCATAGCGTTCGGGTGTGTTGTTATGCTCTGCTCGGCATTGCAGCACCTGTAGGGTCTTGAGGTCAAATTCGATGGTCGCAAGTCGATTGCCTTGTGCATCTCTTGCGGTCAGGCATATGCTACGCTCTTTCATTACATAGTTCGCTGTTCCGACACAGTGGTGCATGGCTTGCCCCTCCTCCCTGTACTCCAATGGAGATTGCAGGGGCTTGATAATGCAGTTCTTACCCGTGATCACGATTCCAAGATATGGCGCTCGCAGTTTGTTGAATGCCGATGTTTGCTTGATTAGTCGCTGCATCTCTGCTTTCTCGCGGTCGCGTTCTGCCTTGGCTCGTCTTCGCTGGATGGCTTTTACCATGTCATCGTGCGCTTTCTTGAGGTCTTGAGGGCAGATGTAATGAGGATTGCGGATGTCCTTAAATTCATTCTCTAGCATGGTCAGATAGTCGAGCCATAATTTCGCATCCTTTGGCATGTATCCGTGGCGCATGGCTATCTTGATGGATTGCCATCTACGGGTTATGTCATAGCGTTGCATTTGGTTTGCCCACTTGGCGAATCCCATCTCTCCCATCGTTTGATATTGCGTGTCGCATGCTCGTTTGTATGCCTCGTACATATCAAACTTGCCACTCTTGAGGAATCTGCGACCATATTGCATGCGCTTTACGCAGCTGATTACTCGCCCTGCACAGTTGATTTCAATGTCCGCTGATGAATAGCCGTAATACCCATACTGGCTAATGGCGTTCGGTCTTATCTCCATGTCGCTCATATAGTCGTATCCGAGTGTGTGGTTATAGAACCCACCCATGCGCTTTTTGCGTGCGACTGTTATAAAATCCTCTTGCCCTTTGGGGTTGATGTAGCACCAGCGCTGCAGTACCTCGATAGGTTGTAATAGGGTATTCCATCTATTGTAATGCTTTGCAGGGTGTCCAAACTCGACAAATCTCTCTATGTGGAATACTCGCAATACTTGGTATTCTCCTACTGCCTGGGATATGCAAAAATAGCTCTCTTGGTATGTAGGTTTTCGCATGATGATTTCTTTCTCGATAGGTGTACCACAGTGAGGACATTTGCATTTGAGCGCCTGCATGGCTAATGGGCTTTCTTCAAACTCCCCTCCGCACTCGCTGCATGAGTAGTGCTTTGAGTTGGCTGCTTTGTGGATAGCGTAGTGATAAAATCCCTCTCGCCTCATCCATTGCTCCCATTGCGGTTTCATCTCGCAGAGTTTAGCATGGAGTTTCATTATCTCCGCTTGCCTTTTTGTTCTTGGTCTCATAGCAAGTCGAATAAAGATGTTTGTACAGGCTCGTTTTCTTTGGTTTGAGCGGCTTTTTTGCTCTTGGTGTGTAATTGCTTACGCTGCTCCTCGATCGCGCGTTCCATGGCGATTTTCTTTGCCTCTGCTTTCTCCTGCTCGGTGAGTTCCACCTTTGGCGTGTGCGATACCTCGGCATGTACTTGGGAATAGTTACCCGTTACCTTAATGTTATCCTCATCGTAGTAGTGTACCGCCCATCCATAGACTGTGGCATCCTCTATGCAAACAGTGTTGCCACTTGTGAGCAGTTTGCGTGCCTCTTGGGTGCAGTATTGCGCGCACTCTTGGATGGATTTCTTTGGCTTGGCATAGGATGTTGCAAATAATGGGTCATCCTGTGCGCGTTTGTCGAGATAGGTTTTTATCGCCTGCTCGAATGGGTTTAATTGAGCTTGTTGCATATTGGGTTTAATTAAATGGTTTGTACTTTGATTATTTGGCTATTTCCGTTGCGTTTGAGCGGTTTTCTCTTTGGAGTGGAGCAATTTATCATCTCGATAACTTAAATCGTCTTAGAGTAGAGGGTTTGAGCCTCGGGATAATGCTTTTTGATGTTCTTAATGACTACCTCTCGGAATTTCGCCCAATTTTGGGTATCTTTGAAAGTGGCCATAAAGCTATCGGCTGTTGCCATGCGAGAGAATAGGAATGTGATTGCGTTGCCCTCATCTCGGATGCCACGAAAATCATTGATAAAACTTTGATAGTTTGTCGTGGGGCATTCTTTCAGTATGTCCTGCATGATCGTTCCGTGGGCAGGAGCGTATATCTGCTCCATCTTGGCTATTCGACCTTTGAGATAGGATAGTTTATTGTGGATACGCTGGCGGACTTTGTCTCCGTTCTTTTTCTCCACTTCTTTATACCATCCGAATCCCTCGTTATAGTCGTATGCCTCCTCTGCCTCTTTGTAGCCATTTGGGCGACCCTGTGATAATAAAAATAAAGAATAATTAAAAATTATACCTCTCCTCTCCTCTGCCGCTTGCGGCTTTTTGCCAAGAGAGAGAGAAAATTTATTTTCTTCTCTTTCAGTATCAGTATCAGATTCAGTATCAGTATCAGTATCAGATTCAGCGATGTTTGCGATACTTTGCGATTCAGTTGTCGCATTTGCGATGTTTGCGATACTTTGCG
>CALATT010000107.1 GCA_937891905.1 uncultured Bacteroidales bacterium
TTTCGGCTAGATGGGCTAGCTTGTCTAAAAATCTAGAACTCTAGAAATCTATCACATCTCCCAGCTTTCGAGAGTGGCGGTGAGTTGGTCGAAAGAATGCACCTTCGTTTTCTCCCCTACCTCCTCTATCTGACGATGAACAGCCGCCTCATACGAGTCAGCCTCCACCGCACGGATAACTCCCAAAGCGATAGGCAGTGGTGTATCCGTTTCTGCTTGGTTGGTTTCTTGATAACGCTCTTGACCCATGAGCGCCAAGAGGCGATGGATAGTGGGGTCAGCCTGATGTGCATCGTGGGTGAGTACGCGCTCATCATCCGCAGGCACCACGATAAGAGTTGGCACGAAAGTGTGCGGATTGATTTCCACCGCAATACCCTTATCTTTGTCCTTACCGAAAATCATTTTCTCGCCATGCTTCAAGATGATTGAGTGCTCTGCACGCTGTTCGCGGTCGGCTATCCATGCATGTGTGCCATTATTGAAGATCACACAGTTGACAAGACATTCAATCACAGCGGCACCCTTATGCTGCTGCGCCGCCACCATACAGTCCACCGTAGTAGGCATATCCACTTCGAGTGTGCGGGCAAAGAAAGTGCCGCGTGCGCCAAGCACTAATTCAGCAGGAATGAACGGACGCTCCACCGTACCGAAAGGACTGGATTTAGAGACAAAGCCCTTTGGACTGGTAGGCGAATATTGACCTTTGGTTAGACCATAAATACGATTATTGAAAAGGCATATATTAAGGTCCACATTTCTGCGTATCTCATGAATGAAATGGTTACCACCGATAGCGAGGCAGTCGCCATCACCTGACATCTGCCATACGGACAACTCTGGATGACTCGTCTTGACACCCGTTGCTATCGCTCCACCACGGCCATGGATAGTATTGAATCCATAGGTATTGAGATAGTGAGGCATACGGCTTGAACAACCAATACCCGAGATGACTGCTATCTGATGAGGGGGTATCCCCACCTGCGCCATTGCTTTCTGCAAAGCCATGCAAATAGCATGATCACCACAACCTGGGCAAAAACGAACATATTGATTAGATTTATATTGACTTGCTTCCATATTATTTAATTAATAATGAATAATGAATAATGAATATTTTTTCAATTAATAATTAATATTTTTTATTTTTGCATATTGGATTTCGAGGTTTTAATAATGGATATTAATAATTTTAGAATCTCAAGGGCATCGTTATGAATGGATTCAAAACTCTCGTTGGAAATTATGTTAGAATCATGCAATAACTCTAACCAATAAATTGTTTCATTCGTTTCTTTGAGAGATATACTTAATTTACTGATAAAATCCTGCTTGCTTTGGGCATAGGTAGCTTCCCTGCAGTTCGCACCAATAGAAGTGCCTGAACGCAAGAGTTGTTTAGATAAAACATATACATTTTTATCATTCAGGTATTTATAGGCCTTTATTATTCGCAACGCGAATGAATAGGTCTTTTCCTCTAAAATCCCTAAGCTATATTTTTTAGGATTTTCCATAACTTTTAAATGAATAATCAATGTCTTTCAATGAATAATTCACGCCTGCGAGATGTTCATTATTAATTATTAATTATTAATTACTTAACAAAGTTTACAATTCGTTCGATGGCGAATGGTTGTCCTTGAATCTCATTATATTGCTCAAAGGTAATCTCGGGGAACTGCGCGCGAAGATAGGTAGCAAACTGACCCGTATTGAGTTCGCATACAATAATGCGTTTATATTGACTTAATACCTCGCGTGTATTGCGCGGGAGCGGACATATATAATTGAATTGCGCGAGAGCACAACCTAACTCATTTGCTGCTGCATGCAAGTGACCCTCCGTACTACCCCAGCCTACGAGCAACACATCTTTATTCTGCTGCGCATTGATGAGTTGGAGTGCAGGAATAGAATCAGCTATCTGTGTTATCTTGGCTTGACGGGCACGCACCATGAGTTCGTGGTTCTCAGGATTAGTAGAGATAGTTCCCTTCTCTACATCTCGCTCCAAGCCCATGTTACGGTGCTCATATCCCTCCATGCCAGGATATGCCCAATAGCGCACACCTCTCTCGTCACGCAAGGCAGGATTGAACTGCCCTTTGAGTTCGGCGGGTACTGATTGCGGTTGTATAGCAGGCAGCTCTGCCATCTGCGGGATACGCCACAAAGCCGTTCCATTCGCCAAGTAGGTATCGGTCATAAGGATGACAGGCGTCATATTCTCCAACGCGATGCGACATGCCTCGTAGGCATAATCAAAGCAGTTGGCAGATGTGCTGGCAGCTATGACTACGGCAGGGCACTCGCCATTACGGCCGTAGAGCGCTTGCAAGAGGTCGGTTTGCTCCGTCTTGGTAGGCAGACCTGTACTTGGTCCACCGCGCTGCACATCAATCACTACGAGTGGTAACTCCGCCATGACCGCCAGTCCCAATGCTTCTGACTTAAGACTGAGTCCAGGTCCTGAAGTGGAGGTACATGCCAAATCGCCCGCGAACGCTGCGCCGATAGCCGTACAGATACCTGCTATCTCATCTTCGGCTTGCACCGTGATGACGCACATATCCTTGCGCGCTGCCAACTCATGCAAGATATCCGTGGCAGGGGTGATAGGATACGAACCAAGGAAGAGCTGCTTGCCCGCTTTCTCTGCGGCAGCAATCAGTCCCCAAGCAGTAGCTTTATTACCAGCGATGGAAGTGTATTGACCTTTCTGATGATCGGCTGACCACTCGGCATCGTCCAAGTGGATTTGATGCACGGTGAGGGCTAAGTTCTGACCATAGTTGTAACCATCCACCATCACCTTCGTATTCGGCGCGATGAGGGCAGGCTTCTTGCTGAACTTCTCCTCCAAGAGGTGAATAGCCTTGTCCATGGGTTCGTCAAAGAGCCAATAGACGAGTCCAAGAGCGAACATATTACGCGATTTGAGGATGGACTTATTATCTAATCCCGACTCCTTGAGACTCTCCTTGGTGAGTGTGGTGAGCGCCACAGGCACTATCTGCACAGTCTCTGGTATGCCTAATTCCTCAAATGGATTGGCAGTATGGTATTGCGCCTTCTCCAAATCCTTATCCGTCAGGGCGTCGGTATCGACAATCACAATCGCCTGACGATGATAGAGCGCAAAATGGTCATCATAATGCGCCTGAGGATGATTGAAATGACTACCGAGCGTACATACCTTGAGGGCCGCGGCATTCATAGCCACAATAACATCGGCCTTGTCACCCGGGGTGTACACCTCATTACCTAACTCTACTTGGAAACCACTCACGCCACCGAGAGAACCCTGTGGGGCGCGTATCTCAGCCGGGAAATCCGGCAAAGTGGAAATCTCATGACCCAACTCGGCACCTAACTGGGCGAAAAGGCTACCCGTCAACTGCATGCCGTCGCCAGAGTCTCCACAAAACTTAACAACGATGTTTTTCATTTGCGTATAGCAATAGGATTTATTTAGCCGCAAAGGTACAATTATTTTAGCAAATACGCAAATAATTGAGTAAAAAAGTAAAAAAATTCGCGTACATTTGCTTATTTCAAAAAAAAATACTAAATTTGCAAGCGATTTATAAATTAGGAGAAGAATGGTTGTATTCTTCACAACAACACGATATACACTATATGGATAAGATACGCAATTTCTGCATTATAGCACATATCGACCACGGCAAGAGTACATTGGCCGATCGTATGTTAGAGCTCACACAGACTATCGACAAGCGCCAAATGGAGAACCAGGTGCTGGATGATATGGATCTGGAAAAAGAGCGTGGTATTACTATCAAAAGTCACGCTATTCAGATGGCTTATAAGGGTTATACCCTCAATTTGATTGACACTCCGGGTCATGTGGACTTCAGTTATGAGGTAAGTCGCTCTATCGCCGCATGCGAGGGTGCTGTGCTCGTGGTGGACGCTACGCAAGGTGTGCAAGCACAGACGATTAGTAACCTATACATGGCTATTGAGAACGACCTTGAGATTATTCCTGTGCTCAATAAATGCGATATGGACTCCGCTATGCCTGAGCGCGTAGAGGATGAGATAATTGACTTATTAGGTTGCAAACGCGAGGAGATACTTCGTTGTTCTGCCAAGACGGGCGAAGGAGTGACGGAGGTGTTGGATGCTATCATCAACACCGTTCCCGCGCCAGTGGGAGACCCAGACGCACCACTACAATGCCTTGTCTTTGACTCCGTATTCAATTCCTTCCGCGGTATTATTGCCTACTTCAAAGTGGTGAATGGCACCATGCATAGCGGCGATAAAGTGCGATTTGTGAATACAGGAAAAGAGTATGACGCAGACGAGATAGGTATCCTCAAACTCAATATGATGCCACGCAATGAGATAAGCGCCGGCAATGTGGGATATATTATTTCGGGTATTAAGACCAGTACGGAAGTGAAAGTGGGTGACACGATTACCCATGTAGCTCGTCCGTGCGAGAAAGCGATAGAGGGATTTGAGGAAGCCAAACCGATGGTCTTTGCGGGTGTTTATCCTATTGAGACAGAGGACTATGAGGATCTGCGCGCATCATTAGAGAAACTGCAGCTCAATGAC
>CALATT010000108.1 GCA_937891905.1 uncultured Bacteroidales bacterium
CGATTATTTTTAGAGGGGTCGGAGGCTGATTATCAATCTCGTGTGCCGTCACAACGAGGGTAATCGCTACAGCCCCAGAAAGTTTGTCCTTGCTTGGTGCCTTTCTTTATCATGCGTTGCAGCATTGGTTTGCCACATTTAGGACAGAGCGGCGCTTGTGTAGATAGCGCCTCTTGTTGGCGATGTTCCAAGCGAGCTTGGGTGAGGTTTTCAGAAAAACCTCCCTTTTGCGTAAAGTCCTCAAACTGCTTGTCTATGAGTTTAGACAACATTTTATCCAATTTCTTACATAGCGCAAACAGGGCATTTGCACAATCTACCATATTATTGGTCATTACCAACGGTTCGTATAGTGCCAACTGCGCCTTAATTCGCTCCGCCGCATCGTGCGACCAGTTATTCTCCTCATAGTCGGTATGAATGAATGGTACCTGCTGCAATGCTTGCAGAGTTGGGTGGTTCGTTCGCCATAGTTCTCCGTCCTGCTCAATGATGAGTTGCATAAAGTCTTCTGATAACTCAATGGCGCTACCGCGTGCCACATCTATTAGGCGCATTTCAGTCTCAGTGGAGGTGGTATGGCGAGCACTCCCCTCTGCTATATTGGCATATACAGAACGCGCTGCCATATACATCTGATCGTAGTGCCGCCCTTTGGGGTCGTTCTGCGAGGTCATAAAGCGCTCGCAGAAACGCCTTGTAAAGATGGCCACGCAGTGTGCTAACACCCACGCATCAAGGTTATAGTAACCGCTGCTAAAAAATCTGGATGGCATATTTCTTTATTTGTTTTTTTTGAGTCCGGGGTCCGGAGACCGGAGTCCGATTATTGGTTTTATTTAGCGGTATGCTTTTTGCGTGCGAGGAAAAGCACATATGCTGCTGCGAGGAGTGCGAGGGGCAGTATTGCATCGCCTACTGGGTCGTCAAATGGGTCTGCTGGTGGGTTACCTGGACCGACACGATGCGGACCAGTAACTGGAGCTGATACGATATCGACGCCCTCTTCTGATGCATTGGGTAGTTGGGTACCTGATAGCGGCATTGTTGATGTGGACTCAAATGGCAGTGTAGGCATTTGAGAATATGAGTTATCGTTTGCCATTAAAGCAGTAGAGAAGATTAATGCACAAACCAAGACGATATATTTGATTGTTTTCATAATTGCTACTTTCATTTTAGTTTGTTACTATTATTCTACTACCACTTTGATGGTTTGTTTTTGATTTCCGTTCATCACACTCACGAAGTATGTACCTGTTTGTGGTACCACATAGGTATGTTGGTAATTGCTAGTTGGTTCGTTGTACAGGAGTTTTCCTGTAGCATCGTATAGCCACAAGTGCATACCGTTCTCCAATCCATTGACAATTACTTGTTTGGTGTGTGTGGTTGCCCAAACTTTATCAGCAGTTACATTATCGATGTTTGTTGCCACTTTTGGTGCCAGTTTGACAGAGAGTGAGAATCGTCCAGCGCCATTAACCTTAGATGTAGAGAAGGTATAATCGCTCTGCATGAGGTTGGTGTAGGTGGATTGTGTAGCATCATAGAGCCAAACTTCTTCTACTCTGCTCAGGTCGAATTGCTGATTGAGTGAGAAGGTATAATTGCCGGCTTGCGCTGCGTACATACCCATTGGTATTGGTTGTTTAGCCAATTCCTCATTGAGGGCATTGAATGCTCGTTTGCCTTGGTCCGCACCAATGGTGTAGAGAACAGGTTTGGTGTAGTAGTTGTAGTAATCACCGAACCATTTGAAGAAGTCACCATTCATCTCGTATTCATTGGTGAAGCGATCATCTATCACGAGTGATGTCTTATCGCTCTCGCCTTTGCTGTTGGTCAGTTCCACTCTGACGATTATTGGTTCTTCTATCTCTTCCACCTCGCGTGGTGCGCGGCGAACGATTGATTTCTTGCCTCTATTGCTTGCCTCGAAGCTTGCGTTGAGGGCTTCTCCGTTAGTATGTGTCTTAGGATCACCTACTTGTACGAAATATGCAGTGAATGGCATCATATTCACTTCTGAAGCCAATTCTTGACGGTACTCATACCAACCACCATCAATTGGAGTTACTAAGAATGGGATGTTTCCATTTTCCTCTTCATAGAATTCACCCACAACAAGATCACTTGAGGTATACTTTATCAATGGCAATCCAGCAAGAGGAGAATATTCAACTGCAGTCTTGTAATAATTGAGGTATGGGTTACCTACGAGGTTCCAACCAAGGTTGTTTGGCTTATTATCTGACTTCACACCCCATGCGTTGACTGGTACAGTTTTGCGTGTTTGCTCAGCGGTCAATACATCTTGTGCCATTGGGAATCGAAGTTCAAAGGTGTAGTTTGGATGGGTAAGGTCACCTGTGATACCTACGATATATCCTTTTCCTGCTTTGATAGTTGTGCCGTCATATACTTTCCAGTGATTGTCGTATGGATTAGTAGAAGCCGCACGACTCTCGCCATCGTAGTACATGAGGAACCAATCGGTGTTGTATTTCGCTGGTGTGCCATCTACCCAAGTTACATCTTCAATCAAGCAATCGAATGGCAAGGTGAACCAATGCCAGTTATTTGCATCTACTCGCAAGTCTAAACATACTGGTTCGTCTGCAGGCAGTACAAATTTACCAGTACCTTGCACTTGTGCACTTGCCACCACATCGCCTTTGCGACGAAGTGAGAGGCCATTGATGGTGTAGTTATGGTTATCTCCATCAGGGATAACGATAGAAGCACCTTCGTACACATATACATTGCGCACCTGTGGGTGGTCGTTGGTTGTACCATCGGTTACTTTGGTCAAAGTAGCGTTATCACGAACTACCACATCACAAGTCTTGCAAATCTCACGGACCTGTTCCAATGTGAGATTGGTTTTATTACCTGTTGGATTACCGTTGCCATCGACTTCTACTGTTGCTAAGTTCTCTTGCAGCGCATAGAAAGCGTTTTGGTTTTTATTCTCATCAGTATATGCTGTTTCTTGATCTGTAGTGATCATGATTGGCACTTTATAGTCTTGTGATTTAAGCACATTACCTGCTGCGTCTTTAACGGTAATCTTTATATTACGGCACGATTGTTTGTTTAATCCAGAGATTGGTACCGTTATAGTTCCATCGGAATTGCGACTATTTGTATCAAACACCAAATCGTCTCCCATTGATTCAAATTTAGTATAGTATTTTGAGTAGTCGAATGTACCTAATTCTTGGTATGCAGCACAAGTTAAATTGCCATCGTCACCAGACCTACACACTTGTCTTGCTTCCCATTCATCTGCAAAAGTAGCAAATGTAGTATTGTTCTTCGTCACAGCATTTTTACCACTAACAACCGTGTTCTTGCGGAACATAATCACACGAGCAGTATATGCTGTAATGGTTTCATCATCCACATTCACACCATATGGAATCTCTCCATTAGGAAAATCCTCTGTTGTTTTTCCATAGTCCATATTTGAAACTCCAGTGGCTGACCAACAGTTATCATAGCGTCCGCTACATATTTCCTTGCTAGAAGGTCTTTCTGCTGCTGTTGACACACCAAATACATCTATCAATGTATTACCTTTGTAGAATAATAAAGGATCATCACCAGAGAAGTCCATTGCTTCAAATTCTATACCACTATGTGTCTTAGCATCGCACAAAATCCATCGTGGATTAGCATCAAGTCCCGATTCTTGAGCCTTGCTCTCCAAGAATGATTGAGAACAACTATATGAATCTTCAGATGTTAATGGCCATGAGTAGAAAATAATTTCTTGACCTTGTTTAATTACTCCTAATTGAGATAAATCATATGTCTTGCTAATATTGGTTGCATCACCATTGCCACCTCTATCAATTCTATATTCAGAAAGGTTAACATCCTTTCCAGTTCCATTGTAGATAGCAATCATCTTCAAACTACCACTTCCCTCGAAATATTTCGAAAAGAATAGTTCGTCGGCTTTTTTTCCAGAACCGCTACCATAAGAAACTTCGTTTTCAAGTGTTACGCTCACTTTTTCATTTGTATTGATATCCACATAAATCTTATCTTTATCCCACTCTACGATATCTAATTCTACATCTTCTGTCTTGACAGGCACGATAGGCGAAGCGCAGGTACCCTCTGCGAATACACGCACATAATAAGTAGTATTTCTATCTAATTGAGAGAAAGTGACTGATCCTTTTAATTCATCTGCAAATTTAATTTGATCTTCTGCTTCACACGCTTCATCTGAATATAATCTCACCGTACAATTTGTTGATACTGCAGTCCATGTAACAGTGATTGATGTTAAGTCTGCAGAATAAGTAATATCTGCTGGCACATCGTCGCAGTCAGCAGTAGTGAAGGTGATTTCGGAATAGTCTATACACTCCTTAGTTGCATCATCTTCGTGGTATGCGCGTATATAATAGGTGTAACCCTTACCCTCTGTCAAACCATTGATAGTTACGGTTGGCTCGGTGCCCGCGTCTGTCCAAGTATTGCCATCGGTGCTATATTGATATTTAGTAGCACCTGCTACAGCGTCCCATGTGAGAGTGACAGAAGTAGATTTGAGTACGGATACCTTCAAATTGGTTGGTGCATAATTGTAGATACATTTTGCTTCAATAGGCAAAATTCGTATATCTTGCTGTAATGTACTAACATACGAGTACATACCAAAATTGAGGTCCTTACTTAGTCCTAACTTGCGTCCATTTCCTTCATTTTGCAATTGATAGGTTTCGTTATCGCTAGTATATAATTGCCAGTTATATGCTATAGTTCCTGCTGTAGGTGTATTCTTCGCGTAGTTTTGAATACCTGTATTTCCTTCACTGGCAGCCCATAAGTATTTTCCATCTATTCCTTGGAAGCGCACATACTCTTTGTTTCCGCCATCAACCATTCCGTCAAAGGTATAGATAGTATTACATGGTGCAAAAATTGCTTTAGTAGGGTCTCCTATATCATCTACTTGTAAATAACCATTCGCTTTTTCTGCATCGTGTCCACTCATATCGCCATTAAGAGCATACCACTTATCGCCCTGTTTTGCTACGATTACAAACTCTTGAGGGAGTGAGCGAGCATAAACAGTAAAGTTGTCTTTTGCTTCGGAGTTGTAGTCCACAGCTAATTGCACTTGAATTTCCTCTTGCAAATTGTTTGCTTTAGGTGTATATTGTACGGTGACTGTACCCGTAATCGTATATTTATCTCCTATTAGTTCTTTATTTTGTGTCAGTTCTACCACTTTTACTTTATCTGTTACCTCTCCACCTATGGTAATGCCATTAGCAGCTACTTTTACATCTGGTGCCTTCCCTCCAGCAGAGCCATTCTGTGTTTTCAAGCGTGTTGCGCGGTATTCCACTGTTTGCTGTGCTATGACGGTATTGCGTCCAGTACCATAACCACCTGTAACATAAATCTCTTTGCCCGAAGTAATTTCTAACATAGGTCCACAGACAGGAGAGGTGGTGTAATAGGTAGTACCATCCGCTTTCTTGTAGAGATAAACAGGTTGTTGTCCTCCGTTTTTGTAGAAACGGAAGTATCCTTGTTGATCAGTGTTATATTGGAAAATAGCCCCTTCTGCATTCCCAGAAAGACATAGATTAATTTCTTCAAAAGATACAAAGTTTACAGACAATTTATAATTAGTCGCAGTATTTTTATTTGTTGTTGTTTCCAATCCATTAGTATTACTTGACTGATAGTTATATTGTCCATCTTGAGTTTTCAACAAGTAACCACCATTAATCGCTTCTAGTGATACCTTATACTTATCACCTTCTGCTGCGGGGATAGTATTATTGGTAATATAAGAAGATAAATCAACCTTTTCACCTGCTGCACCTATACCATCTTTGCCACCAATCTTTCCGTTCGCAAATATTTGGTCACTGTATGCAATCAAGTAGTCGCCACTCCAATCGTCTAATACCGAAGTAACGAGATTATAATCGCCATTGCCTCCGCTGGTTAGATAGCGATATACTGCATAGAGGGTTTTGTTTTGACCAGGCATAGTGTATGGGAAGGTAACTTTAGTATATTCCGTTGAACCATTAGCCACAGTTACTTCTGCCCAACCATCGAATACATAGTGGATAGGATCGGTACAAACGCCAGTTGGGTCTTCTGGCTTTGACACAGACGCGCCAGCGTAGTAATTTTCAACAGTTTTATTACCACGGTCATTAAAAGTCAAAGCATATGTGGTACAGTTGACAGTTGGAGTAGAGAGGTTAACAGTCAGAGTATTACCTTTAGTGGTGGTGAATGTCAATGTACCTGTTGTAGCCTCTGTGCTTTGTGCAGGAGGGGTAGAGATAATATATACCGTTTGGTAATTGCTATGGATTGCTCCCGTAGTAGTTTTGTCCAAAGTCAATGAGGTAGTATAGTCTGAAAGATTGGTAGAAGATGTTCGTGCAATCTTATATGGGCCAGTAACTTCAACAGAAACATACTCTTGCAAATTTGCGCCACTTACTTGTACAGTCTTTGCTTGTGCTTTGGAGGTTGTACTACCGCAGTTCACTGGATCAAATACAATTGGGTCAGCAGGTGTGGTCACAAAACTCAAGATAGGGTCAGGAACTTCAACACAAGTGGTGGTATAATCTGAATAAGAGGTGCCGCTAGACTTCTTATATAGTTGTGGTAATACCGTATTAGTGGTTCCTTTATAATAACGGAATCTTGGTGTTTGACCAGATTGAACATAGAATCTAAAAATACTATTTGTTCCTTTTATAGTAACATCATTACCACTAATACTGATTGTATTATCATATTTTGTTGTAGTAGAATTTAATAATTCGTTATCGCTGGCAGCTGTCGATCCAATATAATAACCACTCTTTGTTTTAATATAGTATTTACCATTGTTGGTGCTTTTTGAGATGGAAACTGAATAACTATCAGTAGTAGTATTAGATGTGATTTCGTTATTTGATATTGTAACTGATTTGTAGTTACCACCAGCATCAATCGTTGTAGTACGACTACCATCAAAGCAATTCCCATTTGCAACGATTAAATAGTCTCCACTCCAATCTGTAGGTTCTGATGTCACTTTAATATAATTACCATTTCCATCACCTTCTGCTGTTGCGAAGACGGCGTAGAAGGTTGTTTGGTCCTCGGTGAGAGTAACAGTTTCGCCGAGTTCGTAGAATTTAGAAGTTGGCTTATCTCCTGGATTAGGAATAGCAACTGTACTCCAGCCTACAAGTTCTTTGGTGTCATCTTGACAAGAACCACCAGCAATAAGTTCAGTTGGTAATGTGTATGAAGTAGAAGTTTGTGCGTCTAATTCTTTGGTTGTACCATTCTCTGAGAGAGTAATGCTATAGAGTTTGCTCCATTTAGCAAAATATGTTTTGTTGCCTGTAATGGTGCCTGTAGTTGTGCATTTAGAGCCACTCACCTCTCCTGGATTTGCTCCTTTCGCATTATACCAACCACCAAACTCATATCCATCCAATGTGAGAGAGGTGTACAAATCAGCTATCGTCTTTGAGGCGGTATTGTAATCGTATGTAAATACAAGATTACCATCAACAAGTTCCCCTTCCTTATATGTGAATGTACCTGTTTTGTCGTTTGGATAGTTAGGGTTTAATGTTACTTTGTATTGATTGATAGTCCATTTGGCTTTCAGCTCTATATCACCAGTGATTTGAGTACTAAAATCAAATTCTGTATCACCATTATGCCAACCGATAAAAGTATGTCCTGCTTTTGTAGGATCGTTAGGTTTAGTTGCTGTTTTTCCGTTTTCTATGGTTTGTTCTGTAACGGCAGAACCTCCGTCGGAGTCAAATGTTACGGTGTATGTTGGGATTGCTTCCCAAACGGCATAGAGGGTTGTATTAGCAGAAACATTATTAATGGTTCCTCCTGCTTGATATTCAGCCTCTGTATCATCAGCTGTAGACCAACCCACGAAATTGTAGCCATCTTTTGATGGTTCTGTTGAGCAGATTTCAAAATTCTCACCACCAGCTACACAACTATTTTCACATCCAGGATTCCAAGATCCTCCGTTTAGGTTATATGTAACACTATAATATGAAGTAAAAGTGCGAACTGCTGCATCTGGGCTATCGCTGTATGTCATACCATCACCGATGGCTTTTACTGTCCAAGTATAAATTTTACCCGCCGTTACCGGACTAATATAAACGGAAGTAGAACTTTTATCAATTTGTGTGGATGTACCATTTAGTGTATATTCATATTTAGAAGCTCCAGAAACCGCATCCCAAGCAAGAGACACACCAGCACAGGTAATAGTTTCTCTTAAATTGCTTGGTGCATTGAGAGGAGTAGGGGTAGGAGTACCACAATCAGGAGTGGAATGGTAGTAGGTGGTAGTGATAGTACCGCCGGCAGAGGTGGTGGTATAGATGACTTCGATAGCAGTAATACGCACTTGACCATTTGTTGCACTTCCCGTATTTCCTACACCAAAAGTAGCTGATGTAGCATTTATAGTAGTTGCAGTACCTGAATTTACATTAGTTCCCTTATAGGTCAAAACACCTGTGTTGCTAACCGAATATGTGACCTTTACCGTTTTTATCGTACATCCTGTAGCTGCTGAAAGAGTGAGGGTTGCCTTTTCAGTTTGATAAAAACGCCAGTTGGTACCGCTTGTATAGTATTTACCTGTATTAGTTCCGGTACTTGCAGTTGCAGTTATATTTTCATCAATTGTAACTAAACTGTATTTCGTATCATTATTCCAATTATGCGCAGTTGCATAGTTAGAAATGGAAACACTTTTTGTTACTTCTGTTTCACCTCCGCCACCATCTGTGGTTTCTGTCTTGCTATATACAGCATAAGCAGCTCCTGTTGAGGTTAACTGAGTGATATAAGACGGCTCCGTTTCAGATTTGGCATATTCTGAACCATACCAACCCGCAAACTCCCACCCATCACAAGCATTCTCCACATAATCCCCTGTTGTAGGAAGTGTGTATGGACTTGTTTGATTGTTAATTGTTGTTGATATACCTTTGTAATGCAAAGTAACATCTATAGTTTGGGGCACTACTGGAGTAACTTTCTTATATATACACACATCTCCCTGTCCACTGCCATAACATGAGAAAATAGGAGGATTATTACTTGAATTATATCTCAACCAATTACGAGTATTAGTACCTGTTGCTTTGATGGTTGCAACACCATTTGCAGCAATAGTGATTTTCCAACTACCATTGGCATTATTGGTTGTTTGTGTTTTTAGATGGTTGCTGCCTGATGACGCTGCATACAGATAACCACTACTACCAGTATAGAATGCCCAAGTACCAGATGTATTACCAGCTTTAAGAGTGAGGATTTGGACAGAGTTGCTTGGAGTTTTAATTGTGCTTTTATCTTGGCTCTTTGTGATTGCTGCTTGTCCGCGGTTATTTCCATTTTGGGTTGTACTAAGGGCATAGTCAGCGGCACTTGCTGCTATAACCACTTCATCGCCCACAGCTAAGTCATTGACATTAGTCACAAGTGTCCATGTATCCGCTCCCCACAAATTTGTGGTGAAAAAAGAGAGGAGGAGGAAGAATATAGATAAGGTTAGGAATTTGCGCGAAGTAGTTTGTCCCTTAGTGGGGGGGGTATTCGCGCGCAAAGCGCTTGACAAAGAAATAGACTGATTGTTTGCCATCTGAGCAAAAGAAGTAGATGTTGTCATATTATCTATGATTTTAATATTATTCTATTTTAGCCTCCGCGGAGGCGATAATGGCGGCAAGCCGCAAATCTATCTAAAGCGTTGTTATATTATACGCCCCGCAGGCGGTGGTTTGTTGTTTAATTATATTATCTTCCCTTTTACTCCTCTATATTACCCAACGGCAATTCATCTGGCGGGGTGGTAAAATGCACTGCACGCTTATTTGAAATGACCGTTCTACCCAATTCTTGCTCCAATTGTTCACGCGCTACATACGCCACATTACCTCCGCGCTGCGCCACCTGAGCATTAGCTTGCAAGCCCTGCGGATTCTCACGCTGACTCAATTCTGTCGCCGCCGCCTCAGCCAAACCATTAAGCATCAATTCCACATTTGTCATATTATCTCGCAGGCTCTCTTTGCGCAATCCCTTATGCGCCTTATACTCGCGAGTGGTCATACCACTCCACGCTTTAGATATAATATCCGTTAGTAGCGCGTAATCACGATCCTCTCTCATTCCGCCGCGCTTCCATTCATCCGTCAGCCCCTTGCGCACTTCAATAGTCTTAATACGCTGATTTATCCATGCCTCTGAATAACCTAATCGACGATAATCACGAATGGCCTGCTCTATACTCAATTCAGGATCTTGCAACTGCTCTAGGCGTTGACGACCTACCTCTGCTAACCACAACTTAAAAGGCTCGGCTTTCTTGCTTGGGACAGATTGAATAAGACGAAACAACTGCTCGGTAGTAGCTACATCGGTGAGGCGCATTTTGCCGTCAGGAGCAGGGAGTTTCAACTGTACGATTTTTTCGTACACTTCACTTCCCTCTGCTTGTAACTTGCGTTTGAGGTCACTCCAATAACGACGTGGCGTAGTGCTATCCGTTAAAACTTGAATAACATCCACCACAGAGAAGAAGTACTGCTCCTTCTCCTCGTCCCAAATGTAGCGAACTTGCTGACCTTGGAATAATTGTATTTGGTTGTCTTCTGACATATATTTCTTTTTGGGCGGCGAAGCCGCGAAGGGTGTATTATTTTTTAGTGTAGGGTGTAGAGCTTGCTTTAGTTATGAACTATGAGTGATGAGGAATAAAAAACAAACAAAACTGACACAATCAGTTCTGCTTTAGGCGCGGAAGAATCCACAATATTCCTTATGAATACTTACACACAAATTATATATATTCTTCTTTATCATACAAAAGTAGTGTCTTAACCGTTGGTACTTTTGATTTGAAAGCAAATAATATACAATATTATTCCTTTCTTGAAATACGCTGCAAAATTACGAAAAAATCACCACATATGCAAGTGTTTATTTATAAAAAATAAAAATGCTAAGCAAAAGTAACAAAACAAACAAAGAACAAAGAGCAAAGCCACCAGTGACAGTTCTATGTAGTACCGTGATGGTACCGTGATTGGACTGAAAACCCTGCATGTAGCCTGCACGCACCCTTCAGTGATGTTCAGGATGCGTAATAATCGTACCCTTGTGGTTAAGAACGAGATGCGAATGGTGGAGGGTCTAGAGTGGAAAGTCAAGAGTGGAAAGCTAAAAGGGGAAAGCTAAAAGGGGAAAGTCAAGAGTTAGAGGAGGACGATTTCGACGCGGCGATTCATCTGGCGATGCTCGTCATTATCGTTAGGCACAATAGGATCTTTCTCTCCACGGCCCTCAATATCTATTCTATCCTCTGCTATTCCACGATTAATCATCTCCTGGCGTACCGACTGGCAACGACCTTCAGACAAAGTCTGATTAGCACGATCCGAGCCAATATCGTCCGTGTGGCCAATAATACGAATACGCTGTTTAGGACGAGCACGCAAGAGATTATACAACTCCGCCAAAGCAGCCTCTGAAGAACTCAAAATCTGCGTTTTGCCCGTAGCGAAATAGATATCACGCATGACGAACGATTTGATTTCCTTGGGCACCATCTCTATGCCCGTATAATCATGCGCATCGAAGATAGTATCCCTAAAGGGATAATAATTGATGGCTGTGGCCTCAATAGTATAGAAAGGTTGTCTATCATCGAGTAAGACAGCCAAGACTGAATGGAGGGAATCGGAGGTAGTCTGCATCACCTTTCGGTGGCGATGATTACGCACGACGACATTCGCCACGACGGGTCGCGAAGTGAGGGAATCGGTGACAGTGAGCGTGAGGCGCGTTTCTGGATAAAGCGCCACGCGGATAGTATCTTCGTCTTCCTTATGATTGAAATAGAGTGTATCTGAGGCAAAGAAGCCCGTTTTGGCTGCATAGACCCAATAGCGTCCTTCTGGCAAGCCACGCGATATGCGTGCACGCTTTTGGTCGGTAGCCTTATTCACTTTGGGTTTGCGCCCTGGGCGTGCTTTGACATCTTGTACTTGGATATGTGTAGCAGGGAGGGGTTCACCTGTCTTTAGATTATACGAATAGACATACAATAGGGGTTTGCCATCTTTGATGCGCTGGCGTTTAGCTGCTTGGCGTTTTTTCTCTGCTTTCTTGGCCGCTGCTGCTTTCTTAGCTGCGCGTTTACGCGCCGCTTTGCGTTTGGCTGCCTCGCGTTTTTTCTGCGCTGGTGTTAGTTTTTTAGTATTCTGTTCTGTCTTAGGCGCTGGTGCAGCGTAGACAGCGAGGGGTTCGCATAGTAAGCATGCGAGTAGAAGGATGCGGCAAAGGCGCGGGATGATATGTTTTATTGCTGATTGCAAGATGATGTTTTATTGTTATAACAAAAATAATAAAAACAAAATGAAAATATAAAAAACATTCTTTTTAGTTAACCAAAAACAACGAACCCACCACCGCTATGCTTTCAGCCCACGCGGCTTCGAGCGTAAACAACTA
>CALATT010000109.1 GCA_937891905.1 uncultured Bacteroidales bacterium
AGATGACTATAAGATGAGGTAAAGAAACCTTAAGTAGCAGTGGCGCGAGAGTGGCGCGAGAGTGGCGCGAGAGTGGCTGATTGACCACCTCATATACAAAAAACACGCACGCGCTTGCGTATGTCAAAAAAAATCACTACCTTTGCAGCCGATTTTGTATTTATACAAATAGTAGAGAGTAGTGAGTAATGAGTAGTGAGTATAGAGAACATAATAAAAATACAATATAATGGAACTTTCAGAACAAGAATTAGTACGCAGACAAAGTCTGCAAACAATGCGAGACCTTGGCATCAACCCATACCCAGCAGATGAGTATGTAGTTACCGGTTACTCCACGGATGTTAAAGCACAGTTCGTAGATGAACCACTGCCAGAGGGAAGCGAGAAAATAGCAGGCGAATGGCACAGCGGTGAACCAATCCGTATCGCCGGACGACTCATGTCAAGACGCATCATGGGTAAGGCATCCTTCATTGAGATACAAGACTCCAAAGGACGCATACAAGTTTATGTCAGCCGTGACGACATTCAAGCACCTACACCAGAAGGTGAGCAACCAACCACCGTAGAGCAACAGATGTATAACATCGTTTTCAAAAAACTGCTTGACATCGGCGACTTCATCGGTATTGAGGGATTTGTCTTCCGCACACAAATGGGCGAGATTTCTGTACACGCAAAGCAACTGACCGTGCTCGCTAAATCACTCAAACCACTACCTATCGTTAAATACAAAGACGGAGTAGCATACGACGGCTTCCACGACCCAGAGCAGCGTTATCGCCAGCGTTATGTGGATCTCGTGGTCAACGAAGGAGTAAAAGATACCTTCCTCAAACGCGCCACTATAGTGCGTACTATGCGCCAAGTATTTGACGAAGCAGGTTATACAGAAGTAGAAACACCTATTCTGCAGCAAATAGCCGGCGGAGCAAGCGCAAGACCATTCATCACACACCACAACACACTCGATGTGGATATGTACCTCCGTATCGCTACAGAGCTATACCTCAAACGACTCATCGTAGGTGGATTTGAAGGCGTGTATGAGATAGGACGCAACTTCCGCAACGAAGGAATGGATCGTAGTCACAACCCTGAGTTCACATGCATGGAGCTCTATGTGCAATACAAGGACTACAACTGGATGATGACCTTCACCGAGCAATTACTTGAGAAAATCGCTATCGCTGTGAACGGTACCACCAAAGTGCAAATAGGAGACAAAGAGATTGACTTCAAAGCACCATACCGCCGCTTGCCTATCCTCGAAGCTATCCAAGAGAAAACAGGCCTCGACCTCTCTACCATGAGCGAAGAAGAGATACGCGTAGAGGCAAAGAAATTAGGTGTAGAGGATACAGAGCACATGGGTAAAGGTAAACTCATTGATGAAATCTTCGGCGAGACATGCGAAGGCACATTCATCCAACCTACCTTCATCACCGATTACCCAGTAGAGATGTCACCACTCACCAAGATGCACCGCTCTAAACCAGGACTCACCGAGCGCTTCGAACTCATGGTAAACGGAAAAGAGTTGGCTAACGCATACAGCGAGCTCAATGACCCAATTGACCAATACAATCGTTTTGTAGAGCAAATGAAGCTTGCCGACAAGGGAGACGACGAAGCAATGGTGATTGACCACGACTTCATGCGCGCACTCGAATACGGTATGCCTCCTACATCAGGTATCGGTATCGGTATCGACCGACTCGCAATACTCATGACAGGACAACCTACTATTCAGGAAGTACTACTCTTCCCTACCATGAAACCAGAGGCGTAAAGCACCATACATATTTGGCATAATTTTTGTCATAAATAGAATAGAAACAACATGTATAAGAAAGTTGCAATATTGGGTTCGGGTTCTTGGGCTACAGCACTCGCCAAAATGGTGATGCATAACCAAGCCGAAATCAATTGGTTCATCCGACGACAAGAAGCTATCGACGAGTTTATCGCTACAGGCAAAAACCCTACATACCTCGGCATGGCATCCTTCGATGTAGGACGCATACATTTCTCGTCGGACATCAACCAAACGGTTGCGCAATCCGATGTGCTCATTCTTGCCATACCTTCACCGTATATCAAGAAGACACTCAATAAGATACGACGCGACATGAGGCATAAAATCGTCATCAATGCAGTCAAAGGTATGATGCCTGACGATAATATACTCATCACCGACTACCTACACCAGCGCTTTGGCATCCCCATGGAGCAGTTAGGCGTCATCACAGGCCCTTGCCACGCGGAAGAGATTGCACTGGAGAGACTGAGTTTCCTTACTATCGGTTGCGAGAGCAGACACAATGCAGAACTATGGGCTAAACTATTCCAAACACCCTATGTGCACACCACCACATCCAACGATGTAATAGGACTAGAATATAGCTCAGTAATGAAAAACATTTATGCTATTGCCGCCGGCATGTGCCAAGCATTGCACTATGGAGATAATTTCCAAGCCGTACTACTAAGTAATGCGCTACAAGAAATACAACGCTTCACTACCGCCGTAAGCAATGTACCGCGTGATGTCACCGCCTCGGCATACTTGGGAGATGTGCTCGTAACAGGATATTCGCAGTTCTCACGCAATAGGCAGTTCGGACAAATGTTAGGACTTGGATACTCCGTCAAAGCTGCACAAATGGAAATGGAAATGGTAGCAGAAGGCTATTACGGCACACAAGCCATACACAAAACAAACGAACGCATACAAGTAGCCATTCCTATCGTGGACGCTATGTACGAAATACTATTTAATAGACAAAAAGCCAAACCAATTATCAAAGCATTAACAAATAAACTACAATAACAACATATGAAACTTACACTCACTAACGCTGCTAGCTTTTTACAAGCAGAAGCTCTCGAATTATTAGAAAAACAAACCGTTGCAGCCAATGCCCTTCTCGAAAACGGACAAGGTGCTGGTAACGACTATATTGGATGGGTCACACTCCCATCTTCTATCACAAACGACGAACTCGATGACATACAAAACACAGCGAATATCCTACGCAATAAATGCGAAGTGGTTATCGTTGCTGGTATCGGCGGTTCTTACCTCGGCGCACGCGCTGTGAACGATGCACTCGCATCTGCATTCGATGCATACCAAGCCACTGACCGCAAAAACCCATATGTCGTTTACGCAGGAAATAATATCGGTGAGGACTACCTCGCAGAACTTATGGAGTTTATCGATGATAAGCAATTCGGTATCATCAACATCTCTAAATCAGGTACTACCACCGAGACCGCTCTCGCCTTCCGCTTACTCAAGACTGTTTTGGAGCAAAAAGTAGGCAAAGAAGAGGCACGCAATCGTATCGTGGCTATCACCGACCAAGCCAAAGGAGCACTCCGCTCACTCGCTACCAAAGAGGGATACAAGACATTCGTCATTCCAGACAATGTAGGTGGACGCTTCTCTGTTCTCACACCTGTTGGATTACTTCCTATCGCCGTAGCTGGAGGAGACATATACGCACTCGTTAAAGGTGCACAAGACATGGAGAAAGCTACTGCTGCAGAAATAGCATACGCGCAAAACCCAGCTTGCCAATACGCTGCTATCCGTAATGCACTATACCAAAGCGGTAAGAAAATAGAAATACTCGTGAACTTCAACCCTAAACTACACTATTTCTCTGAGTGGTGGAAGCAATTATACGGCGAGTCAGAAGGAAAGAATAACAAAGGTATTTTCCCTGCAGCAGTGGATTTCACAACCGACCTTCACTCTATGGGTCAATGGATTCAAGAAGGAGAACGCACTATCTTTGAGACAGTTATCTCTATCGAGAAAGCTAATAAGCAAGTACTCGTTCCTATGGACGAAGAGAACCTCGACGGACTCAACTTCCTCGCAGGAAAACGCGTAGACGAAGTAAATAAAATGGCTGAACTCGGTACACAATTGGCGCACATAGACGGCGGAGTACCAAATATACATATCTCGTTCGAGAAAATTGACGAATACAACATTGGTCAGTTCATCTATTTCTTCGAGCGCGCTTGTGGTATCTCTGGCTATGTTTTAGGCGTCAATCCATTCAACCAACCAGGTGTAGAGGCATATAAGAAGAATATGTTCGCATTATTAGACAAACCTGGCTACGAGAAGGAATCTGAAGCCATCAAGGCCAGAATAAACAAATAAAGCCAATTAACAACTTAAAACAACAAATCAGTATGAAAAGAGTCACATTAGTAGTTACACTACTGTGCGCACTCACTCTAAGTGCTTGCGCACAAGGCAAACAACCTATCGCATTCGAAAACCTGCCTAACGGCGTTCAACAAGAGGTTTTAAAATGCTACACCAAGGATCAAATTCAATTCATCACAGTAGAAAAAGAATTACTAAGCACTGAGTATGAATTTGTACTTGCCAACGGTGTACAATTAGAGTACGACGGGGATGCTAAATTGCTCAAAGCAGAAAGCCGAAACGGTTTACCAGAGAAACTTATCAATCCACAGATTGTAGCGTATGTCAAAGCTAATTTCCCTAAAGCAATCATTACGGAGTATTCCTGTGATAAGTGGGAGCAAGATGTTGAATTGAATAATGAGATTGATTTAGTATTCGACAGAAACAATGCTTTCAAGCATATTGACGACTAAGTTCTCATTGCACAAGCAATACAAAAAAAATCGGCCCACACGGGTCGATTTTTTGTATCACTAAATGGTACTTTGTAACTTCGTACTTCGTACATCGTACTTTGTCACTTGGTACTCACCTTGACTGTTGTGCCCACCAATTGATCGTAGCGCGAACCGAATGGCCGCCAATAGACATACACGCCGTATTCATTCTCTGTCTGCCAGAAACTGCCTTCTGTACGCTCTGTACTCGCCCCTTTATTAACCAATTTAGATAACTGATTACCCTTACCCACAAACCAATACTGATAGTCATAACCGCCTTGCTTAACGAGAGATGTCAACCAATAACATTTATTCGTATCATCATATTGCATTCTATTGCGCAAATCCATCGTATTGCCAAATAAATCACCTCCCACATACACCATACCATCCAACCATGGTTTATCCGCCTCTAATTGCCAATACACCCACATATACTCACCCTCTACATCAGGATCAAAAGTACGCTCTGCATTCACTATGTACTGCCCATTCACATCAAATTCATGGATATAAGCGGTATTATTCACTTGCTGCGGAAAAAGCAATGCATGATAATCGCCACGCTCGTGGTACACTCGATCAATACCCGTACCAGCATAATATGTAGAGAACGCATCGAAATGATGGTATTCGTTTACTCCCTCAAAAATCAACTCACGCTTATTGATATAACGAAGACGATTATGCTCCATAAAAGTAGGGCGAGAAAGCCATACCTGATTATCCGTACGATTATTCTGACGCACAAGCACTTTGACCTCATTGGGGTCTTTTATCTGTAGTGCGGAAGTAGTCACATCGATATCTAATTGCTGATAACGCCCACTCAATTCTACATCCGTATTATTACGCACACGCGCGTCAATCGCTACGAGTGGGTCCACCACACAGAAATTAACCTCCGCTACTCGTTTATTAGGATCACCATCCTCATAGATACGCAATTGATAATTACCACTCTTTGTGAGCGTCATATCTGCATTAGGAAAGACAAACTCATAGTGCGTATATTCGCGTGATGTATTCATAGAATGCTCATAATCAGTTATATCCTGCGTGGTATAGCCATTCAGGTACTCATTGGATAGGATAGCACTCTCACTACTCCACTCGGCATTCATATGCACAATAGTATAGGTATAAAAATGCACATCGTGACTCATCTCATCAAAACTAACATGTAGCGTATTATCAGCCTCCGAACCATCATTTATACCGTCTTTGAGCACCAATATAGGTCGTGCCACCGATAACTGTCCTTCCTCTCCGATGGCAGATAAATACACCACTCGTAGTGTTCGTATATTAGAATCATGCGTAGTTATTTGCACTTGCGCACATACATTAAAAGCACTCAATAGGAGTGCAGCACATATGTATATTTTTCGCATTATTACATGCATCTGTCGTATAATTCTATTCGTTTTGCGTGCAAAGGTACAAAATTTATACCATTCTTGCAAAAAAAATCGTCATTTACTTGTGTATTTCAAAAAAAAGCAGTACTTTTGCACTCGCGTTTGGTAATTCCGCCACGCTTTCGCCATTGTGGCTCAGTTGGTAGAGCAACGCATTCGTAATGCGTGGGTCGCCGGTT
>CALATT010000110.1 GCA_937891905.1 uncultured Bacteroidales bacterium
TTCTTGGTTAAGTATAATAGCATGGGGCAAGGCGGTAAGTACACTCCGCCCTCAATAGATGAGCCTTGTCCTACGGTAGCAACGCAGAACAGGCTGGGAGTTGCAAAGGTGCAATTCCTCTCAAAGCAATTCGGTGGAGATCCGAACGGCAAGAGCATATCCGTTGATGAGCCATGCGGAACTATCACAACCATAGACCACCACGCGGTTGTTTCTACGCAGTTCCTGGACGCTTATTACGGAAACGGTCACGAACACTCAATAGACCTGCCAGCGCCCACCGTAACGACAGCAGATAGGTTCTCTCTGGTCACGGCGGATAAGTTCATTATGAATCCGCAGTACGCTTCTGCAGGTGGCAGCATAGACAAGCCGTGCTTCACGCTGATTGCTCGCATGGATAAAATGCCGCCTTACCTCATTAGCACAGAGCAAGGCGAAATCTCAATAGTGGTGTATAGCACCGATACGCCTGCCATGAGGAAAATCAAGGAGTTTATGGCGATGTACGGTATCACGGATATTAAAATGCGTATGCTCAATGTAGGCGAGTTAAAGCGCATTATGGGATTCGGCTCTGATTACACTCTCATCGGAACGCAGGCAGAGCAGAAAAAGTACATCGGCAACGCCGTTGAGGTGAATATGGCTATGGCTTTATGCTATGCGCTCTACAAGGAAATCAATCAAGCAAAAGCATAACACATGAAAATCAAAGTACGAGTAACGCAGAACGGGAAAGAGTTGCATTGTAGTGTTCATAGCACGCAACAGCAACCAATAGCCGCGAGCAAGTGGATCGGTGTGCATGAGCGCATGCCCGATAATGACCAGCGCGTTGTTGTTAGGACGGAAGAGGGCGCTACATTCTTCCTCTCGCCAATCAACGGTGCATTCCCAAAGAACATTAAAGAGTGGTACGAACTACCCAAGTAATTAACCTATAAAACAAACTACAGCAATGGAAAAGAAAGAAAATTGCAACGCTGGCGAGCAACAATGGCGACGCCCGCAAGATGTTAGGAAATTCCGAACATCTGACCCAAAAGAGATGTTGAACAAGTTCTTGGCAGAAAGAGTAGCCAAGAGTTGGACAGAGGATTTCATGGACAACGACACGGGAGATGTCGTTTCGGTGGAGCGCAACGAACTGCTATTCGAGAATGGAAAGTTCCTCTCCAATGAAACGGTATCGGAGATTATGTTCTGTATTCAAGCAGGGGATATTGAGGACGTGTTGGTATCCGAGGTAAACACGAGCCTTGAGCGCTATATCCCTGACTGCTTTAGTCCTTACGAGGTTCTCATCACTCAAGCGGGAGTAAAGTACAAGTACCTGGTGCGTGCGCAATGCGTAGAGCAAGCGATCCAAATTGCAGCTGATTACGCTACAATGTATCTCGGCTTGCAAGGCTGGTATAGCGTTAAGAAAGTAAGCGTTGTGGATTACCGAGTAATTGAGGATTCGGACGACTGCATTACAGAGGCTGAAAACGAACAGACAACCCATTTCGAGTATTTCAATGTAGGCTTGCTTGTTCGTACTTACTCCGACGGCACAGGTAAGGCAGAGCACGTGAACTACAATGTCATACTCAAGGCGCACGATGTTGGGCAAGCGAAAGACCGCGTGAGTGCTTACGCTAAAAGAAAGTTCGCGGAGATCCTCAGTCACAACCCTAATAACACTTTCGTTGTCCTCAAGGCAAAGCCTTACGATACAGACGGCGTAGTGCCAGTAGGCTATTCAGAACTCTATTTCGAGAAACATAATCAATAACAACCAAAATCAAATCATTATGGCAAATTTCAGTATCAAAGTGAACTTGCTCAAACTCACAGGAGCGTTCCTAACTAATTTCAAAGGCAAGTCAGCTACCAAGCGTTGCTTAGTAATTCCAATCGATGACAGCAATCTTTTCCTTGGCGAAAAAGGATTATACCTTGACCTATCCGCGCTCGAACTCAACGAGCCAAAGTATCAAGAATCGCACTGTATCAAGCAGTCACTCCCTCAAGAGGTATTCGAGAAGATGAGCGAGGAAGAACGCAAGGCTACACCTATCATCGGTGGTATGCGCGTTATGGAGAAGAAGCAGACCGCTATCGTTATTGATACCACATACGACGCTTCGGCAGCCGTAGATGACCCAGCCGACCTACCATTCTAACAACCTCACTTTGTCCGTTCCCAAGCCTATCCGTGGGCAAGGGAGCGGATATTGTTTTTCTTTGGCTATAAGCAACGATTTTTACTATGAACAAGGAACTTACCACCCGCACCAAGAAAAGTGCGAGAACGCAAAAACCGAAAAAAATAACACAGCCAGCAACTGATGTGTTTACGCAGCTATGTGCCAAGGAGTTTGGCGCGGAGTGCATAAAGGAACACCGCTTCTACAAGAGCCGTCAATGGCGTTTCGACTATGCGCTGCCTAAATACAAGATCGCTCTTGAGGTAGAGGGCGGAGTGTGGACACAAGGTAGGCACGTTCGCCCAAAAGGATTTCTTGGGGACATGAACAAGTATAACACAGCCACGCTACTCGGTTGGCGCGTATTCAGAACAACCCCGTCTAAACTCCTTACGGCTCATACGCTACAACTCATAAAAAGTGCTATTTCTGGTACATTTTTACCCTCTTTTGAGCCAAAAGACGAAATAAATGCACCAAAATAGTGCATTTTCTTCGCGAAATGCTTTCGTGTTTCGTATTTTTTTATTATCTTTGCACCGCAATTCAAAATTTCAATTGTTATGATTCATTTTTCAGAGTATGTTTCGCTCGGACACCCCGACAAGATTGCTGACTACATCTCGCAATACTTGTTAGATCGTTACATCGAGCAAGACCCCGACACCCGCTATGCTGTTGAGGTACAAATCAAAGATTATCAAGTAAACCTCGCTGGAGAGGTATCATCTAAATGCAAGTTCACACCTGCCCAGATTCAAGAGTATGTGCGCGCTGCCGTTAATGACATCGGCTACACTCGCAAGTACATGGAGAAGTGGGGAGCGGAGAACACGATCTGCGGCGACCTATTAGAGGTAAACTCCCTCATCTCGCAACAATCACCCGACATCGCAAAAGGCTTGAGTGGCTGGGGCGACCAAGGTATTTTCTTCGGTTGCTGCCATTACATCAAGGAGACTTGCGGCATGCCACTCGACCACACTATCGCAAAACGCTTGTGCAAGCAGCTATTCGATAGCGGCATTGGTGGTCTTGACATCAAAACGCAAGTGATTATGGACGACAACAAGATTCTCAAGGTCATTGTTGCTATTCCGCTCGTTAAAACGCATGTTGATGTAGTCAAGAACTTTGTGCGCAAGGTACTACCAGGCAAGTACGAACTTATCGTGAACGGAACTGGAACCTATGTACAACACTCTACCATTGCCGACTGCGGTACAACAGGTCGCAAATTGGCTGTGGACTTCTACGGTGGAAACTGCCTCATCGGTGGCGGATCTCCTTGGACAAAGGACGCTTCCAAAGCAGATTTGACCCTCAATCTCGCGGCTCGTAAACTCGCGAAGAACTACGCATTGCAGAACAAGTGCGACACCTATGTATCACTCGCTTGCTGTATCGGAAAGCAGGAGGTAGATGTTTGTATCAAAGACGGTGCAGGAAATGTTCTGCTGGAGGGAAAACACAATATAGACCCACGCGAATTGCGCAAAACATACGGACTTGACAAGCCTATTTACGCTTCAATGTGCAAATGGGGATTATTCGGGGAGTATCAGCAAGACAAGGCATGGGAATAATAAACACCTAAAATTCAGTAAGTTATATGAAAACGGAAAAAGTAAAACTTTCGCAGGTGAAAGTAAACAAAGCCAATCCGCGCACCATACGCGAGGCAAAATTGAACCTTTTGGTAGAGCGTTTGCTCGTATTCCCAAAGATGATTGCTATCCGTCCCGTGGTTGTGGATAACAAAATGGTAGTGCTGGGCGGTAACATGCGTGTCACGGCTCTCAACCGTATTGCGGGCATGACCTTTGAGCAGTTGGCGAACATCATCGGCAAGACCAAGAACTACCAACGGCTAACACAAGGCGAGAAAGAGCAGTTGCTTTCTACATGGCAAGAGTGGCTCGAAAAGCCTACTGTGGATATTGTCAAGGCTTCCGAACTGACCGAGGCAGAGAAGAAAGAGTTTATCATCGCGGACAACGCTTCATTCGGTGAATGGGATTACGATAAACTCGCTAACGAGTGTGACACAAGCGACCTCAACTCATGGGGCGTAGATGTATGGCAACCCGAGCCACCTATGCCACAAAGTAGCGGAAGCGCTGCAAGTCCCTCTAACGCTGCCGAGTTGGCTGGCATTGAGAACCAAGACGCGGCTTTCGATTCAACCAATTTGCCACCCGAACTACAAGGGCAAGACATCAACCCCGATGAGCTGCCAAAGATTACAGGCGACAACGAGACGGCTATGGAGCGCGTGATAATCGTGTACCCTAAAGACCGTGCAGCAGAACTCGCCCAACTGATTGGCTTGGGTGCTATTGACAAGGTGGTGTATAACATTGATGAGATTATTCCGTCCGTGTAATGACCTATCAAGAGTACATACGATACCACCTACAAGGCGACGCTGGCGTAGAGGAGCGAATGATTGCTTCCCTATGCCAGCATTACGCTTTGAATGAGTGGGACGCTTTTCGCCTCATCTATTACTACACGATGACCTACCATATCCCCTCTGCCTTGAGCATGTTGCTGGACGGAGAGCGCGATATGAAGCGGCTAAAGTTCCGCACCGATCGTAGGTATGTGCGCTGTAACGGTGCGTACAAAAGACTGCTGGAAGAACTTAATCAAGACAAGTTCCGTAGGCTGTGCGCTTGCAAGACCACGACTGAAGCCTACAGAGAGGTGCGCTCGTGGTTCTTCTTCGGGAGATACGCCGCCTACCTGTTCCTTGAGGTATTCATTCACGTGTTCCCTGTTGGCAAGATATGGCTTGATGACCTTATTCCCGATTGGGAGCCTAACGAGAATTACACGAGAGGCGCGATGTCTTTGGCTCTAAGCAACGAACCTAACGCGCTTAATAAATTCCTCAACCAAGTGCGCAACGACACGGGAGACAATGTTTTTTCCATTGAAACAAGCCTTTGTGCTGTGGCAAAGTTCTCCAAGGGTACGCGCTGGAACGGATTCTACACCGAGCGCATGCTCAATGAGGCGATAGCAAGCAAGTATGCAGGAATCATTTATAACCTTGTGAGATGAAAACATGTGTATTCATAACAGGCACTAACTGCGTTGGTAAGACCACTATCGCAAAGAAGTTGCAAGAGTACTTTGGTGGTATTCGAGAAACAACCAAGGACACTACATACTGCAATGATAGCAGGGCTTGCTTTGCAGGGATCTATCGGGACGGACTGAAACACGGCGGCGTGGACGCTCTCAATCAAACAAAGTCGCTCGCTGGCATTGTGCAGAAAGGATTGCAGACCTGCGATGTTGTCTTTTGCGAGGGGTCATACCTTGATACTTTCGGGCAGAACCTGCTCAACGCTATCTTCGCGGGACAAGCGCAACTCTATGTGTACTTGCATTGCAATAGCACCACGCTTGCGAAGCGTAACGCAGAACGTGCGAATAAACAGACAATCATGGGGGGGGTATTGGGTAGAATGATAAATAGGCAAAATCGGACTTTCCTTGCCGCTCAAAAATACGCGTCAATAGGTGTGCCTGTATTGTCATTTGATACCGACAAGACCACGCCTGATGAGATAGTAAGGACGATTCTGCAACACTTGGGACTATGAGCGAGCAACTGAAATTATACAAGGGCTTTGACTATGCCGCCTTGAAAGATATTGCCAAGAACGCCAACAACCAGCAGATTATCCGCGATGTGGAGTACGGCAAGCTGCTTAATCATGTCAGCCCTACGAACATGTACTGCGAGCGCATAAACGATATGGCGTTCATCATCGGGCAAGTGCAAAAAGAGCGCTTTCGTATCATCGGTATGGGTACGAAAGAAGCACACAAGCGGAAAGGGCTTGCAGGCTACCTGCTCAAAAGATGTATTCAGTTCTCCAAGGAGCGAGGATTGAAGAAGATAGCAACACGGAGTAAATCGGGCGCAGACTTCTACTGCAAACGCGGCTTCGATGTTGTCGGAATGAGGGGGGGGGGGTTACTTATTAGAACTATCAATTGAAACCAAATAACACTATGGCTTATTATCAATCACCACGCTGGTCAGCGGAGATAGCAGACTGCTCTATGCCGATGACCTTTGACACCTACAGCAACTGCTCTTTCGGTTGCTTGTATTGCTTTAGTCAGTTCCAGCGAGCAATAGGCGGAGCGAAAGATTCATACCTTGCAAAAGAGGTACACCCCGTCAATGTGGAGCGAATAAAGAAGATGTTTACCGACCCCGACCAATACGCAGGTCAGTTCGCTACCTACATCAAGCAACGCCGCGTAATGCAATGGGGCGGACTATCCGACCAATTCGACGGCTTCGAGCGCAAGTATGGCAAGACGCTTGAGCTGCTTAAGTTCTTCAAGGATATAGACTATCCGTTGTGCTTCTCTACCAAATCTACTTGGTGGACAGAAGATGAGCGCTACATGGAACTTGTGCGAGGTCAGAAGAATTGGAATTTCAAGTTTTCAATCATCACGCTCGACCAGGAGAAAGCACGGATCGTAGAGAAAGGCGTACCCTCACCGCTAAAACGCTTGGATGCTATTGAGCGTATCGCTAATGCTGACGCGGGCGGTGCTACACTCCGCTTGCGACCTTTCATTATCGGTATCTCCACGCCTACCTACTTGGACTTGATTCGTGAGGCTGGACAACGCGGTGCAACGGCTCTATCAACGGAGTTCTTCTGCGTAGAGCAACGCTCGCAGACCCTTAAGGAGTATATGCCTGTGCTATCGGAGTTGTGCGGCTTTGACCTCATGGCTCTTTACAAAAAGTATAGTGTTGCACAGGGCTACTTACGACTGAACCGCAAAGTGAAAGCACCTTTCGTTAAGAAGATGAAAGAGATGTGCGATGAGATGGGCATGCGCTTCTATGTGTCGGACGCTCACTTCAAGGAGATGTGTTGTAACGGCTCGTGCTGTGGTCTGCCTGCTGACTGGAACTACTCCAAAGGTCAGTTCTGCGAGGCGCTGCAGATCTGCAAGACAAAAGGTATCTGCTACTGGGCAGACATCAAGAAAGACATTGAGGAGTTGCACCAATACGATTGGGGCAGAGCAAGCGGATTCAACGCTAACAGTAGTGAGAAGCGCGCACAGTTCTACGGCATGAGCATGGCTAACTATATGCGCTGGCTATGGAACAACCCTCAAGCGGGACAATCACCCTACAAGATGTTCGAGGGCGTTATGGCTCCGATGACCAACGAGCATGGGGAGTTCGTGAAAGACAATGAGGGCAATTTAGTTTACATTTACCACAAGGAGAGAACGCTATGAGTAATACATCAAGACGAAATCACATCAAGCAGGCGCGAATGGTCATTGTAGCCGAACTCTACAAGCGCGGCTGGAATATCCGCAGAATCGCTGATGAGGTAAAGGCGCGCATGGGTACTTCATGCTCCACACGCACGATCTGGAATGATATTCAAGACCTGCTCAAGGAGTGGCAAGCGAATCGTATTCAAGATGTGGACGCGCGCCTACAACTCGAACTTGAGCGTATAGACGACTGCGTGGCAGAGTTGTGGGAGCAATGGGACAAGAGCAAAGAGGATTGGGTTAAGGAGTACAACAAGCGTGTGGGCGTTCCTGTTCCCGAAGCAGGGGACGGCGGTGGAGAGCAGACAACTATTCAGACCGTCAAACGCGAGAACACCTCACAGAACGTAGTGGGACTTGGCAACCCTGCCTACATGTCGGAGATCCGCCAGCAACTCATGGAGCGCCGCAAGTTACTCGGACTGTACGCTGCTACCAAGAGCGAGGTTACTGGTAAGGACGGCACGCCGTTGATACCAGCGCAAAAGATGTCCGACGAGGAGATTATGAAAGAGATTGAGCGTATCAGAAACAGCCGTAAGAACTAACCACTATGGACTACAACGCGAGTTTAAGGTTGCTTGAGTTAGAGCGAGAATTGCACAGGAGGGACGCTGAAAAGCGCTTTCCTGCTTTTCTCGATTACACTACACCGACCTACTCGCGGCAATGGTATCATACGCTCATTGCAGAGAAATGCCAGCAGCTGATTCAAGGCACGCTCGGTACAGATAGGCTTATGCTGTTTGTGCCACCACAACACGGCAAATCGGAGATTGTCAGCCGTAAACTACCTGCCTGGGCTTTGGGTTACAACCCGCTTCTCAAGATTGTAGGCGCGTCCTACTCCGCAGACCTTGCACAAGGCTTCTCGCGTGCTATTCAGCGCACTATTGATAGCCCAGAGTACAGCGAGGTATTCCCGAACACATTCCTCAACAACCAGCGCGTAAAGACCAACGACAGAAGAAGTTGGGTGCGTAATGTGGATATGTTCGAAACAGTAGGCTTTGGTGGCTTTTACAAGGCAGTCGGTGTAGGCGGTTCTCTCACGGGTACGCCTGCCGATGTAGGAATCATTGACGACCCTGTTAAGGACGCTTTAGAGGCAAGTTCTCCGACCTATAGGCAGCGTATTTGGGAGTGGTACACAGATGTATTCCTTACCCGTCTGCACAACGATAGTAAGCAAATCCTTATTATGACCCGCTGGCACCAAGACGACCTTGCTGGGCGATTGTTAGAACAAGAGCCTGAAAAGTGGGTTGTAATCAAGATTCCTGCTATCCGCGAGGACATGACCAACCCCGAAGATCCGCGCAAAATGGGTGAGGCTCTATGGGAAGCAAGACACAGCCTTATGCGCTTGCGAGAGGTAGAGCAACGAAGCGCAAGAACATTCGCCTCACTCTACCAGCAGCGACCTGTTATAGCAGGCGGTAACATCATCAAGGAATCGTGGTTCAAGCATATAACGCTTGCGGAGTTCAACCGCTTGCACAACGATGAGCCGATAGTGTTCTTTGTTGATACTGCCTACACCGACAAGACCTCTGACGACCCTACAGGTGTTATTGCCACCTGCAAAATCGGCAACGACTTGTATGTTACGCACGCACAAAAGGTGCTTATGCGCTTTCCCGATCTGTTGCGCTTCCTGCCCGAATACGCAAAGCAACACGGCTACACTCGTCGCAGTACTATACGCATAGAGCCTAAAGCCAATGGTATATCCGTGATTGACCAAATGAAAGAAACAACAGGGTTGAATGTCACCCAAACGCCAAGCCCAAGAGATAGCAAGGAAACAAGGCTCAACGCGGCTTCTCCTACAGTAGAGTGCGGTCGTGTAATACTCGTGGACGGTGCTTGGAATGAAGCGTTTAAGAATGAGGTGTGTGGATTCCCTGCCAACCCTCACGATGAGTTCGTAGATGTGCTATGCTATGCCATAGACTACCATATTGCTAATCCGTTCAAGCCTATTAACAAGGCGCGTACAGCAAGCAAAGTATATTAACCACAATAAATCAATCAATTATGACTATCCAAGACATTATCAATGATGATCGTAGACCAGAGGCTATGATTACCGACTTGAAAGAAAAGGCTATCTTCGTCCCAGCATGGAAAGGACGCGATGGATTAGAGCGCGAGTACGATCCACGCAAGCACCCTGTAATGAGCAAGGCTTTGTACCCTGATGTTAGAGCAAGCGACGGCACGATAGACCGCGTTACTCGCGTCACCTACGATTTGCAACGCCTTGCCGTTAGGCGTATGTCGGAGTTGTGCAACGGCATACCAGTCAAGCGAGTGTACAAGCCCGAGAACGCCAAGCAAAAGGAAGTTCAAGACGCTATGGAGAAGATATTCCAACGCAATCGCATTGATAGCGTGAATATAGAGCGTAGTAACATGCTTTTTGCAGGCTGCGAGGTAATGACCATGTGGTACGCCGTAGAGGAAGAAAACAATGTGTACGGCTTCAAAAGCCCTCTCAAGATCCGCTGCCGCAATTTCTCCCCTATGCTGGGCGATGAGTTGTACCCGCTTTTTGATGAAACAGGCGACATGATTGCTATGTCAGTAGGCTACACGAGAAAGAACGGCAACAAGAATGTTCAGTATTTCGACACCTACACAAAGGATATGCACTATCGTTGGAAAAATAGCGGTTCGGAGTGGGTAGAGGAAGTATCGGAGACACATACAGTCGGCAAGATTCCTGCTATTTACATGTACCGCCCTACTCCTATTTGGGAAGACACCAGCAAGATTGTGTACGAGATTGAGTGGGCAATGAGCCGCAATGGTAACTATTTGCGCAAGAACTCCAAGCCATTATTCGTGGTGTTCGCAGACGAGGAAATTGAGGTCGATAATGAAAAGGACGAAAAAAGCGAGGGCAAAGCTGTTCTGCAGTACCCAAAAGGCTCGTCCGCTAATTATGTAACATGGCAACAAGCCGTTGAAAATCTCAAGTTCTATATCTCTGAGCTGCGTCAATCATTCTTCACTCAATTACAGCTGCCCGATTGGTCATACGAGAAGATGAGCCAGCAAGCGCTATCGGGAGAGAGCCGCAAGCAGTTGTTTATTGATTCTCAACTCAAAGTGAAAGACGAGAGCGGTCGCCTGCTTGAGTTCTACGATCGCGAGGTAAATGTTGTGAAGCAGTTTCTCAAGCGCGCTATGGGCGAATCGTACCACAAGGATATTGATGCGCTCCCTGTTGAGTGTGTAATTACTCCGTTCATCATTTCCGATGAAAAGGAGACCATTGCTAACCTAACAGCAGCCAACGGCAACAAGCCTATCATCAGTCAGCGCGAATCCATTGAGATGTACGGCGTTTCTTCCAATGTGGATAAGACCCTTGAGGAAATCAACAAGGAAAGCGCGTTAGACAGTTTCGGACTAACAGAGTAGCCTATGAAAGTGATTGATATTATAGGCGGAATGAAGTTTGAGGAAAGCGAGTTCCACAGAGGCAAAAATGTATGGGCAGCGGAAACACTTTACCTGTTTGCAAAGGCAAAGGAGTACCCAGTCCAAGACTTGCCTCTGTGGGCTATCGACCTCTCCGATGAACCGTTCAACGCACGCGATCTAAACAGCTTCATCTTCCAATGCAGGCGAGTACAAGACTGCTCGCTGGAGTACCCTATCATCCTTGACAATTACGGTCAGATCGCGGACGGCTATCATAGACTATGTAAGGCTATTCTTGAGGGGCGCGAAACAATCAAGGCTATCCGTCTTGAGGAAATGCCAGCGCCCGATAGAATCAAAAACGAAGACTGATATGGCAAGAAGAAAAGCAGCCAAGCAGGAGCCGCAGTACACTTGTGGTGATTGCGCCCACTCCTACGATTATCACGAGATAGGCTGGGACGGTAAGCCGTTCCTCTGCCGTTGTCCGTTCTACACAGACGGCAAGTACTGCCGATTCCTCAAAGAGCCACAATGCAGCAACCATTTTGAACTAAAACCACAAGACAATGCCCAGAGTGAATGACCCTTTCGAGAGGCAGCACATTGCCAACCTCTCCAAATACGCTAAAATCATTGACGAAATCTTCAAGGCAGCAGCTAAAGAGGCGGCTTCTATCGGTGTAATTGTCGGAAACGGCAATTTTGACGCTTCTCGCGTGTTTTCTTTTGCCGACTATCCAATTACCCATAAGATGATACAATCGTTGCTCTCGCGGCTCGCTAATAGCGTAGAAACGGCTATTGTGAACGGAGTAGAGGCAGAGTGGACGCTCGCCAATAACAAGAACAACGAATTGTCAAGGCGCGTGTTTGGGGATAATGTAGGCAAACTAACCCAAGAGCAGTACCGCAAGTATTTCTCAAGCAACGATGAAGCACGCGAGGCGTTCCTTGCTCGCAAAGAGCAGGGGCTGAACCTATCCGAGCGCGTATGGAGATACACCGAGTGCTTCAAGTCTGATATAGAACTTGGGCTTGATATAGGCATACGCAACGGACTGGACGCAGCTCAAATGAGCAGGCAGCTACGGCAATTCCTACAACACCCCGATATGCTATTCCGCAGGGTGCGCGATGAACACGGCAACCTCGTGCTTTCGAAGCGTGCGAGCGACTTCCACCCTGGTCGTGGCGTGTATCGCTCGTCATACAAGAACGCGCGCCGACTTGCTGTAACCGAAACCAATATGGCGTACCGATCCGCGGACTATGAGCGCATGCAGCAACTTGATTTTGTGGTTGGCATAGAAATCCGCCTTTCGAACAATCACACTACACCAGGCAAGAACGGTCTGCCTATTCCGCTGGTAGATATATGCGACGAACTCAAGGGCAAGTACCCAAAGGATTTCAAGTTTACTTCATGGCACCCACATTGCCGTTGCTATGTTGTTTCTATCCTCAAGACGGAATCGGAACTCATGCAGGAGAACGCAGCCATATTGAGAGGCGAAGAACCGAACAAGGGGAGCGCGAACAAAGTAGAGGACGTGCCAGAGAATTTCAAGGATTGGTTAGAACAGAACTCCAATCGTATCAACAAGGCAAAAAGTGTACCGTATTTTTTAAGAGATAACGCTAAATATTCGGGCGTTTACTCCCCTAAATACGGTGCTGTTGGCTTGCTTACAGGCACAAAACTTGGCAGGGCTGCAACAAGAGAGGCGCTAAAAATATACGAAGATTTTCCTGCCCCTACAATTTCGGCGGAACAAAAGTCGAATATTGAAGAAATTGCAAAAGAACTCAATGCGCGACTAGACCCTCCTATGACATTTATTGAGGCAAATGAGGGAAGAGGAAATATGTCATACGGAAAAGGAGAGGAGTTCTATTCGAATTGTCAAGTATGCGTTGCTATACATGAAGCAAGGCTTAGGGGGCTAAATGTAACAGCGGTTGGATATACAGATCGTAAAGATAGCGTGCAATACTTATTAGGGGAGAGTTTTCAAGATATTTGGATAAATCCTAAAACGGGCAAAATTCCAAATGTCACAACTGTACGTGATGTTAATTTTGATGTTCTTACCAAAAAACTTGATAAGAACACAAGTGCTATAGGCAGATATCATATAGGAATTAACATGAAGAATAGTGGTCATGTTATTACTGCAGAGCGCTTGTCTAACGGAAAACTCATATACTATGATGCGCAAAGTGGCACATTCCTTAATATTGAAGAATATGCCACTTTAGAGGTTGAGAATTTCGAGATACTCAAAGTTGATAAATTACTGCTAAATCAAAAGATGTTTAAGTCGATTGCGAAAGTTCTTTGATTTTTCTTACGATAGGGTAGATTGTCATTATATCTCGTAACCTTGCTACTTCACCACGACTGTTTACGGCTATAACGCAAGGGTGACCAGTATATCGGGCGTGATTGGAATAATCAAGATGAAAGTATGTTACCCCATGCATACCGATACAACCCTTAATAACACCCAGCCCATTGTCTTGCATATAACGAACTGCCGCCTGATTAACTACG
>CALATT010000111.1 GCA_937891905.1 uncultured Bacteroidales bacterium
TCACAGGTTGGGGTGATATGAGCATAGTGACTGGCAATCAATCTTACACTGCTCAATACGAAGCTACTCTCAATCAGTATGAAGTGACATTCTATAACTGGGATGGAAGTGTATTACAGTCAACAATGGTTAACTACGGTGAGATGCCATCATACAATAGTGCAACTCCAACTCGTGAAGCGGATGTACAATATACCTACACCTTCACAGGTTGGGGTGATATGAGCATAGTGACTGGCAATCAATCTTACACTGCTCAGTACGAAGCAACTCTCAATCAATACGAAGTGACATTCTATAACTGGGATGGCGAAGTGTTACAATCTACTTTGGTTAACTACGGTGAGATGCCAGTTTACAATAGCGCAACTCCTACTCGTGAAGCGGATGTACAATATACCTACACCTTCACAGGTTGGGGCGATATGAGTATTGTGACAGGAGCACAGTCTTACACGGCTCAGTACGAATCCACTCTCAACCAATATGAAGTGACATTCTACAATTGGGATGGAGAAGTGTTACAATCAACAATGGTTAACTACGGCGAAATGCCATCATACACAGGTATAACTCCAACCCGTGAATCCGATGCGCAATATACTTATACCTTCAGCGGCTGGAGTCCTGAGTTGAGTGAGGTGGTAGATGACCAGGAGTACACGGCGCAATATGATGCGATAGAAAATGACCCTACATCTATGGATGAGATGTCGGCTGAAACAATCAAACCGCGCAAGGTACTGATTGATGAGAAAGTATATATTATAGTTGGGGAGACTATCTATTCTGCTCAAGGTCAGAAAATAAGATAAGCGTGTTTAATAGTCCTCCTATCCTCATTTTAGGACATGGTCCCATAATGTTTTTGTGAATGGATACATAATGAACTAATGTTAAACGTGTAATCCAGACTGCAAACAAGAAAGGAGCCGCTAATTTATGCGGCTCCTTTTGTTGCTAGCGTAACTATATTAAATAGGAGTATAGGACTACAAAAAAACAGGAATTATTGTGGTTGTAACCGAAAAAATGCCATGAAATTTGGTGGTTATAGATTCAATTAGCAACTCCAGAGCAGTACTTTTTTTTGACGATTACTCCAATGTGATGGTGATGGGTTTGGTGAGGCGGAGGGAGTTGGGGGCGAGCCAGAACTCATACTCATTCTTATCTACCTCAAACCACACACGGCTGGTGGATGGCGAGGTCCATTCTTGGTGCCAATAACCCAATTGCTCCTTACTGATAGCGACATGCGCGGTGCGCATTTCACCCGCAGGGATGAAGAGTTTGTGGAATCCTTTGAGTTCGCATATAGGTCGTACCAATTCGCCTGCCACTTGGTGTGCATAGAGTTGCGCAATCTCGTATGCGTCGTATTGTCCTGTATTGGTGATTGGGCACTGCATGAAGATAGAGTCCTCCGTTTGGACGAGTTGGGGTTCGCCATATTCGAAGGTGGTGTATGATAGTCCGAAACCGAATGGCACAAGTGCTTCTGTAGGTGTCTCAAGCCAATAGGATGATTGTCCGATACTGAACTGTGGGCATCCGATAGGTATGCTATCGATGAGCATAGGTGGGTCGTAGGATGGGCGACCTGTGTTATAGCGATTATAATAGAGCGGCACTTGTCCTACCATCTTAGGGAAGGTGAGTGTTGTTTTGCCCGAAGGAACGGCTTGCCCCATCAATAGGTTTCGGAGCGCAGGTCCCGCCATGGTACCTCCATGATAAGCATATAGGACGGCATTGGCTTGCTCCATCTGTTGGCCTATAGTGAGCGGTCTTCCCGCCATGACAATCATGACAACAGGTTTGCCTGTAGCGGCGAGTTGTGTCATCATAGATGCTTGTGCTCCTGGTAGGTTGAGGTCTGCTCTGCATCGTGCTTCTCCCGATAAGATAGCTTCTTCTCCGCAGAAATAGAGGATGACATCAGCTTGCTTGGCTGCCTGCACTGCTTTGACTATGCCTTGCTGATTCTTATCGCGACTATAGGTTAGTCCTGGTTCGTAAATGAGGCGTATATCGGTGTGTTGCTCGGCATATTGCTGGAAAGCCATGAGCGGCGTGACAGAGTGCGCGGGTTCGCCATCAAAGACCCAAGTGCCTAATTGCTCTTTTTGCTGGTGAGCGAGAGGACCGGTGATTAGGATGTTGAATGGTGAATGTTTAATGTTTAATGGTGACGCTGCGCTTAATGGTGAATGTTGAATGTTGAGTGGGAGGGTGCCGTCGTTTTTGAGTAGGATAGCGCTCTGCTCTGCGATAGTAGTGGCGAGAGCAAGGTCCTCGGATTGGTAGTAGTTAGGTACAGTCTCTGGCACATAAGGGTTGTCAAAGAGTCCGAGTTGGAACTTGATGCGCAATATCGAGCGCACGCAATCGTCTATCTGCTGCTCTGTGATGCGTTTTTCTTCCAGTAACTGCTGAATATAATCGTGGTAGATAAATCCCTGCATATCCATTTCCATGCGTGCGTTGATGGATCGCAGTGCTGCGTCTTTCTTATCGGCAGCGAGTCCGTGTGGCACGAGGTCAGAACCGCTTCCCCAGTCGCTAACGAGGAGTGCTTTGGACTGCCATTCATGGCGGAGGATATCTATATTAAGGTGTGAATTAGCGGAGGAAGGTGGTCCATTGAGGCAGTTGAACGAGCACATGATACTCATGGCTCCCGCGTCGAGTGCTGCTTTGAAAGGTGGCAGATAGACATCACGGAGTTGGAGTTCTGGAATCCAAGTGGTATTATAGTCTCGTCCTCCTTCCGAAGCGGAGTATCCTGCGAAATGCTTGACGCATGCCGCCATTCCTTGGCTCTGATAGCCTTTGACTACGGCCGCAGCCATTTGCGAGGTGAGGTATGTATCTTCTCCATATCCTTCAGCCACTCGTCCCCATCGTGGGTCTCGCGCCACATCTACCATAGGTGAGAAAGACCAGTTGATACCTGCTTGCATAGCTTCGACGGCTGTTCGTTGTGCTGCTTGTTGCACAAGTGCAGTATCCCATGTAGTGGCTTGTCCGAGTGGAATAGGATAGATAGTCTTATAGCCATGAATGACATCTCGTCCTACGATGAGTGGTATTCCGAGTCGTGTCTCTTCCACGGCGATGCGTTGTAGTCTATTGACATTCTCCGCGCCAACGATATTGAAGACAGAGCCCACTTTTCCTTCTCGGATTAGGTTCTCTTTCATCTCCGTTTCCCATGAAGGGTCCAATTGGTTCATTTGCCCAATCTTCTCTTCGAGTGTCATTTGGCTGAGTAGTTGTTCTACTTGCTTGTCGATAGTGTCTTGTGGTTGGCAAGCGTAGAAGAGTGTTGTGACCATGATGGTCAGCATCCAAAAGGAATTTCTCATTGTATTGATGATTTTTAATTTTAACAAAAATAATAAAAATAAGATAAAAATATAAAAAACATTTTAATGGTAAATAAA
>CALATT010000112.1 GCA_937891905.1 uncultured Bacteroidales bacterium
TTCTCTAAACTAGAGCAGCAACTCGCTTGCTGCGAACACCGGTCCCTCTTTACACACGCGTTTAGGTCCTTTAGTTGTTTGTATTGTACATCCCATACACGCACCAAATCCACACCCCATTCGCTCTTCCATACTCACTTCACCCTGCGTTCCCAACGCACGCATCACCGCCTTAATCATCGGCAGCGGACCACAGGTGTAATAGAACGACTGCTTATTATCAAAAGCATCCGTCACAAACCCTTTCACACCATAACTGCCATCCACAGTAGTGACTATAACATCACAACCTAAAGCGCGGAACTCCTCCTCATAGAAGACTTCTTCTTTGGTATTAAACCCGAGAATTACCCGTACGCTTTTACCTACTTCGCGCAATTGGCGTGCTAACATATACATCGGTGGCACACCCACTCCGCCGCCGACTAACAAGGGTGCGTCGCCTGCTTTGGTGAGGTCATAGCCATTACCCAAAATAGTGAGCACATCGAGCTGTGTGCCTATTGGCAAGCGACTCATTGCTTCGGTACCTACACCCACTACCTTATATATAATAGTGAGTATGCCGTCGGCAATGTTGCAGACTGATATCGGACGACGAAGGAATTGTCCTTCTACTCGGATATTCACGAATTGCCCTGAGAGAATGCCTATAGTATCACCACAAAGCTGCATGCGATAGACATTTCTTGCTATCTGTTCGTTGGATTGTATTTCAAATATTTGTTGTTTCATTCCTTGTTAAGTGGCGGACTATTGGTTAGTGTTGTTATAAACTGTTATTCCATTGACAATGGTTTTTACACACTTGCCATATACTTCCCAACCTTCGAATGGCATAGCTTGCCCCATGGAGATAAAGTGGGTAGGATCAATCTTGTAGCAGGCGTCCAAATCGAAGTATGCGAACGAGTTAGAGTTATCCAAACCGATAATACGAGCAGGATTGGTGGACATAAGTTCAACAAGGCGCTCAAAAGTGATAACACCTGCCTTAACAAAGTGGGTATACATCAAAGGAAAAGCCGTCTCTATTCCTACAATACCAAAAGCACTCTTCTCCAATCCCCTACTCTTCTCTTCTGCACTATGCGGAGCATGATCCGTAGCAATACAATCTATCGTGCCATCTTGAATACCCTCTATAAGCGCCAAACGATCCTCCTCAGCGCGCAAAGGTGGATTCATCTTCCACTTACCATCTTCCTGCAAATCTTTGTCCGTGAGAAGCAAATAGTGCGGAGCTGTTTCGCAAGTAACGGGCAATCCTTTTGCTTTGGCCTCGCGGATGAGTGCTACGCTCTCTTTGGTAGAAATATGGCATATATGAAAACGACACCCTGTCTCTTCTACCAGACGGATGTCGCGTTCAATCTCCCTCCACTCACTCTCAGACACAATGCCACGGTGACCGTTTTTTTGGGCATATTCGCCCGCGTGAATATAGCCGCCGTTAAGCAGCGCTTCTACCTCGCAATGAGCCACCATCATACGACCTACTGCACGAATTCGCTTCATTGCCTCTCGCATAAGTGTTTCGTCCTGAATACCTCTGCCATCGTCTGAAAAACCTTTGACATATGGCGCCAATGCCTCAAAGTCCACCAATTCGCCTTTACCCTTTTGCCCCATTGTGATTGAAGCGAAAGGATATACGCCAGTATAAGTGTCTCGTTTGATGATATCGAGCTGCTCTTGCAAATGCGCTATCGTATCAGGCACAGGATTGAGGTTCGGCATGGTGAATACAGCGCTATATCCAGATGCCGCTGCAGCCATGCTGCCCGAAGCAATGGTCTCCTTATACGAAAAACCCGGCTCACGAAAGTGGACATGAAGGTCCACAAGAGCCGGAATACGCACTATGTTACGCTGAATAGCCATGTTTGATGCAAATTTTAATTTGCGTGCAAAGATACAACTTTTTTCTCACATATGCAAGCATACACGCACAAAAAAATGCATAAAAAGAGAATTGTATTTTTGACTTTACAGAATACACAAGCATATTTTAGCACAAAAAACACTAAAAATATAAAAATATTTGGTTATTTACAAAAAAAGTAGTAATTTTGCGCCCAAAATAAGCAAACAACCCGATTAAAAACAAAAATCAGCGTACTTTGCGCACGAAATTATGACAAACATCCGATTCGAAGCCCTCAAAGACTCTTGGTCACACAAACCAGCACAAACCACTCCAGTACAAAGAGGAAGTGTAATCTTCTCACAGAATGTCTTCACACGCGAGAAGATGAAGGAATACATAGCAAGCAATGTGGTAGAGGAGTTATTCAGCCTCATGGACAACGAGAAGACTCTAAGTCGGGACATCGCCAATAGCGTGGCCATCGGTATGAAGAAATGGGCCATGGACCAAGGAGCCACTCACTACACCCACTGGTTTCAACCACTCACAGGGGGCACCGCAGAGAAACACGATGCGTTTTTTGATTTTGACCCTGACGGAAAAGCCATAGAGAAATTCTCTGGTTCCGTCTTATACCAGCAAGAACCAGACGCCTCTTCATTTCCTAACGGAGGCATTCGCAATACATTCGAAGCGAGAGGTTATTCCGCATGGGACCCCTCCTCACCTGCCTTCGTCATCGGCGACCGATTATGTATTCCTACCATCTTCGTAGCCTACACGGGTGAAGCATTGGATTACAAGACCCCCTTATTGCGCTCCATCAGCGCCGTAGGGAAAGCGGCCGTAATGGTAGCCAACTATTTCGATAAGAATGTGAAGCGCGTATATACTTATTTGGGTTGGGAACAAGAGTTTTTCTTAATTGACGAATCACTCTACAACGCACGCCCTGACCTCATCATGACCGGCAGAACACTGATGGGTCATTACGCCAGCAAGAGCCAACAGTTAGACGACCACTACCTCGGCACCATCCCCGAACGCGTATTGGCCTTCATGACAGAATTAGAGAATGAATCCCTCAAATTGGGTATACCTATCAAGACACGCCATAACGAAGTAGCACCTAATCAGTTTGAATTAGCACCTATCTACGAAGAAGCCAACTTAGGTAGCGATCACAACCAACTACTGATGTCCCTTATGGAACAATTGGCGCACCACCACCAGTTCCGCGTCTTATTCCACGAAAAACCCTTTGGCGGCGTGAATGGTTCGGGCAAACACTGCAACTGGTCCTTGGGAACCAACACTGGAGTTAATCTCGTAGCGCCAGGTAAAAACCCATACCAAAACCTACAGTTTGTCACCTTCTTGGTCAATGTGCTCATGGCTGTTCATCGTCATAACGGACTGCTCAAAGCATCCATCGCCTCCGCCACTAATGCACACCGCCTGGGTGGACACGAAGCTCCTCCAGCCATCATTTCGGTATTCTTAGGTTCGCAAATCAATGATGCCTTAGACAAAATAGAACATGCTGATGTGGACAAAGGTATCATCATCAATGCCAAGAAAGAAATGAAATTAGGTGTAGGTAACATTCCCGAGATACTCCTAGACAATACAGACCGTAATCGTACTTCTCCATTCGCCTTCACAGGCAATCGTTTTGAGTTCCGCGCTGTGGGTTCGTCCGCAAATTGCGGCGCGTCTATCCTGGCACTCAATGCAGCAGTGGCAGAACAACTCAATCTCTTCCGCCAAGAAGTGGACGCACTCATCGAGAAAGGCGAAGCCAAAGAACGAGCACTCTTCTCTGTCATCAAGCGCTACCTCAAAGAGTGTAAAGACATACGCTTTGACGGCAATGGGTATAGCGAAGAATGGGAGAAAGAAGCCAAGAAACGCGGACTGGACACCGAGACAAGCGTACCACTCATGATTGACCAGTACCTCAAAGAGCGTAGCATACAGATGTTCACTGCCACAGGCGTACTCAATCAATCAGAACTGCGCTCACGCTGCGAAGTGAAATGGGAAAACTACTCCATGAAACTGCAGATCGAATCGCGCGTATTGGGCGACTTAGTCATCAATCATATCCTTCCTGCTGCCAAACGCTATCAAACCATATTGCTACAGAATGTACAAGGCGTCAAACAGGTCTTCAGTGCTAGCGAAGCAGAGAAACTCAGCGAGCAAGATATCCTACTCATCCGTAGCATTGAGAATCACACAAGTGCCATCACAGCCAAGGTGAATAATATGAATAAGGAACGCGCGCGCGCAAACCATATAGATAATCAACGCGAGCGTGCGATCACTTTCCATGACTATGTAGTACCATTGATGGAAGAAATACGCCAGCATGTGGACGATTTAGAAATGGTGATTGACGACCAATTATGGCCGTTACCTAAATACAGAGAACTGCTCTTTATTCACTAATCTTTGCCAATTCACCAATCACTTTGGGTAGAAGAATTTTCTCTTGTTGCTGTACACGCAGCGAGAGCGTTTCTGGTGTGTCTTGCGCTAATACAGGCACCGTTGCCTGCGCGATCATAGCACCACCATCCACCTCCGCACTCACATAATGCACCGTGCATCCAGCAATACTATCATGGCTCGCCAATACCGACTCTTGCACATGAATGCCATACATTCCCTTACCACCATGCTTGGGCAATAGAGAAGGATGGATATTAATAATACGCTTATCCCATGTAGCGCAAATCCACTGAGGAATAATAGCCAAAAAACCCGCTAAGACAATAAGTTCCACATCGTATTGACGCAATGACAAGTCTATCTCTTCCCAGTTCTTGGATAATAATACAGGAATACCATGTTTCTCTGCCCGCTCCAACGCCATGCATGCACGATTAGCCACCACAAGCGATACTTGATAACCATACTGCGCTTGCTGCTCTATAAGCGTTTGCAAAGTAGTACCCGTTCCCGAAGCAAAAACAGCTATTTTCATGATATTGATCTCTTATCTATCACTACTACAATGCCCATGTATTGCGATCCAACGAGCGGTAGGAAATAGCTTCGAGCAAATGCTGCTTTTGTATCTGTTCGCTACCTTCAAGATCAGCTATCGTGCGCGATACCTTTAATATACGATCGTACGCACGCGCGCTAAGACCCAACTTTGTCATCGTCAATTCCAATAACTGATCACACGCTGCATCCAAAGCACAGTATTGACGCACCATCTTCGAACTCATCATAGCATTACAATGCACCAGTTTGCTATCTGCAAAGCGCTGCGACTGAATAGCGCGCGCCTTGAGCACTCGCTCACGCATCACTGCCGACGATTCCCCTGGCGTCGTATCACGCAACTGATCATATGGCACAGCTTCGATCTCACATTGTATATCAATGCGGTCCAAAAGCGGACCACTGATCTTACCTAAATAGCGATGTATCTGCGCAGGGGTACAAGTACACGGACGCGCTGGGTTATTCTCACCATAATGACCACATGGACATGGGTTCATCGCAGCCACGAGCATGAAGGAAGCAGGATAGTCAACGGTGGTTTTCGTGCGCGCAACGGTGATATGCCTATCTTCAAGCGGCTGACGCATCACCTCTAAAGTAGAGCGCTTATATTCAGGTAATTCATCCAAGAAAAGAACACCATTATGCGCCAATGATATTTCACCTGGGTGAGGATTAGTACCGCCACCTACAAGCGCCACATCTGTGATAGTATGGGGCGGACTGCGGAATGGGCGTTGTACAATCAGCGAAGCATTCTCTGCATTACGCTTATTCATCAATCCCGCTACAGAATGTATCTTGGTGGTTTCCAACGCCTCTTCTAATGTCAATGGAGGCAAGATTGACGGCAGTCGTTTCGCTATCATCGACTTACCCGCACCGGGCACACCCACCATCAGCATGTTATGACCTCCAGCCGCAGCCACCTCTATAGCGCGGCGCACTTTATACTGGCCTCGCACATCTGAAAAGTCTGCGTCTGAGGTAAACGCCAGTTGATCAAAGAGCGCCTGAGTATCTACACGAGTTGGCTCCATGGCGCATTCTTCATTCAAGAAACGCACCACATCCAGTAAGGTATTGGCACCATACACTTCCAACCCTTCTGTCACAGCTGCTTCCGCTGCATTCGCCGCAGGCAGAATGAGTCCTTTGAACCCTGCCTCACGCGCACATAAAGCGATAGGTAATGCGCCGCGAATAGGTTGAAGTGAGCCATCCAACGACAACTCACCCATAATCATATAGCGGTCCAAGTGCTTTGTCTTCACCTGCTCACTACCAGCCAAAACACCAATTGCTAACGGCAAATCAAAAGCACTACCTTCTTTCTTAATATCCGCAGGTGCCATGTTAATGGTATAATCACGATGATGAAGTTCAAAACCATTCACCGTAAGTGCCGCCATAATGCGATCATGAGATTCCTTAACCGCATTATCGGGCAAACCAACCAATGTAAAGTCAAAGCCAGGTACAGAATGTACCTCTATTGTAACCATTACTGCATTAATCCCGACAGGCGTAGCGCTATAGATTTTAATTAGCATAATGCTTCCATGTTTTTATCGTTGAATAAATTTTTGCCTTCTGGTGTATATGCATACTCTATTCTATCTTGGAAATAGTCTTCCACTTTTCCGCGTACAATCTTCATCGTAGAGTTCACCAAATGGTTTTGCTCCGTCCATGCCTCTCCCACTACTGCGATGGCGCTTGGTAACCATTGGTCGGGGAATATACCTCCGCGCACGCCATTCGTTTTATAACTATCCACTTCACTCTGTATCTTACCCAGCATAGCTTTCTTACCCTCTATCGTAGTAGGATCAAATCCTTCTTGCTTTGCCCATTCGCGCAGATTATCCTTGTTAGGAACAAGAAGCAACATCGTGTATGGATCTTGATTATTATGCAATATACATTGCTCCACATATGGACTGCTATCGGTCAGTGAATCTTCAAATCCTTCAGGACTATATTTCTCCCCATCCGCACTAATAAGCAGCGATTTGAATCGTCCCACCACCCATAAATAACCTGGGTGTTTGGATGTTACATAACCCATATCTCCTGTATGCAACCATCCATCTACAATAGTAGCCGCAGTGCTCTCAGGGTTCTTCCAATAACCAGCCATCACATTCTCACCTTTGATCACTATTTCTCCTCGTTGTCCATCTGGCATGATATTTCCCTCTGCATCGCATATCTTGAGTTCAAGTGGAGACACGATGCGTCCGCTGGAACCAAAAATAGCATGTCCCATCGAGTTCGCACAAATGATAGGCGTCGCCTCACTCAAACCATACCCTTGGAACATCGGCATTCCTACCGCCATGAAATAGCGCTGCAAAGCAATATCCAACAATGCACCGCCACCTACAAAGAACTTCATCCGTCCTCCGAAATTCTGTCTTACGGCACTGAAGATGAGTTTATCAAATAGTTTGATGAGCGGATAACGCCATGCGCATTGCCATCCTCCTCTATTCCAATATTCGCGGTTATACGCAATGGCATTATTGAGCGCGAAGGTATATAGTTTCTCCACTGTTTTACCCTTGGCTTTGATAGCCGTCTCGATACTCTTCTTGAAATTACGCGCCAAAGCAGGCACAGACAGCATGATATGTGGTCTCACCTCTTTGATGGAAATAGGTATATTCTTCAGCGTAGCCAGAGCGGTCTTGCCTACAGGTACCGTAGCTATACTACCGCCATATGACATCATCGTGTAGAATCCAGCCACATGTGCAAAGCAGTGGTCGAGCGGAAGGATAATCAGCATCACATCATCCACATCGCAGCATACCACAGAGCGTGCTTGCTCTACATTAGCGGTATAGTTACGATGGGTGAGTAATATACCCTTTGGATCTGCTGTTGTACCACTGGTATAACTGATATTTGCATAATCATCGGGTTGCACACTCTGATAGCGTTGCACGAACGACTCTTGATCTTTAGCAAGCAATGCATCACCTAAAGCAATCACCTCATCGATACCCATCTCGCGTTCCTCGTATTGCTCTAACGGGTCAAGCACTATCACTTTCTGCACATTAGGACACTCAGGTAATATTTTGCGTATCTTGGGCAATTGTTGTTCAGACGCCATGATATATTTGGCATCAGAGTGCTGGATGCGGAATAGCAAGTCGCCTGCTTCGGTCAACTTAATACTGAGTGGCACATTCACACCACCTGCGTACAAGATACCCAATTCACCCGTCACCCATAGATTACGCCCTTGACTGAGCAATGCCACTTTATCGCCTTTCTCCATCCCCAAAGCCATCAAACCCGCACCGATACGATGTGCCATGATGCGGGTCTGCTCAAAGGTAGTCTCAGTCCACTCATTATTGATTTTCTCTCTTAGAAATACATGATTGCTGAACACTCGTGTATAGTGCTCCACAAAATCGATGATTGTCATTTTTTTATTATCCATGTTTTTATTCTTTATTTTCCACTTTCCTCTCTTGACTTTCCACTTTCAACTCTTCGCTTTCCACTTTCATCTCCCTTCCCTTTCCGCTTCTTACTCGGCCAATTGAAATCTTTCTTCCACACAAATCCCACTCCTTGTATAGTAGATGCCTCGCGCAGTGAGTATTTATCCACCGTGTGCGTGTAACCCTTGAGGCGGAATTGTCCATCTTCGGTGAGCATCACTTCCACATCCAAGTCACCAAAGAATGGCTGATTAGAGATATCATTATAGCGATACCCCACATTACCATTGATCACTAATCTATCTATCGGTTGCAACTGGAATTGTGCCTCATACTCCTGACTGGAATTCGCTCCTTCGCCATCCGTACGAATAGCCACACCTAATGTGAGCACATCCGTCAGTTTAGACAACCATGTATTGATTTGCCCCGTAACGGTGGAGGATAGCAATGAATAGGTGGAGTTGAGTGTCATATGCTCTGCTTGCATCATATGTTCTGGCGTGAAGAAGCGACCAAAAACAAGTAGGTATATCACTTGCCTCATCAGCATCTCATCCGTATTGATCACTTGCTGCACTTGTTGTTGAATCGTTTGGTCACTCGATGGGAACTCTAACGAGAAGGACAATATAGGATTATTGAGTGTTCCCTTGATATGTAAACAGGTGAATACTGGAATACTCGTTCGCGTCGTCGCCAGTTGGTCCACTTCTTCGCCAAAGAGGTCCTTCAAACTTGCCGTCACACGATATTTAGCCGTCACATCCAATTGTGGGTTATTCGGGTCACCCGAGAAAACAATCGTTGACCCATCTGCAATCGCAAACTCTTTCTTAATCACATTCGCCACCGTATAGGACAGTGTTCCTTGTTCTATATCGTATGTACCCAATAGGCGCACATCGCCTGTCTGCGTATCGTATGTCAACCTAAGTGCACCCACACCATGCGCTTGGATCATATCTCCATTACGCTCTCCAAGCACTAATTGGAATAGCAACTGCGGATTAACCTCTATATTGAGTGCCAGCAAACAGCGTTGCGCGCGCGAAGTCTTGATAGTCTTTTTCTGCTCCGCAGTGCGAATATCTAAATTATCAAACTCATCAGGCTTCTCCTCGCGCGCAGTAGTATCTATATGCTGCTTGAAATGCACAAAATTAGCCGAATAAGCCGATGACACATTATCCACACTAAGCCTGAACTGCGATTTACCCGTGGTCACTGCATTGGCAGAAACGAGTATATCATCCTCAGGACCCGTCACATCCACATGACCATTGGCATACACTTTGCCTTGTAACATCTCACCTTGCTTATTGGTGTTGAAAACCAATGCATTATATGTATCCACATGCAAGTCTAACACAAAATCACGGAACTGATTATGATGGATACCTCCATTCACCAGCACCATATGACCCTCCGCATCCCGGGCATGCACTTGTGGGAAGCGAATCATCGTTGTATCCAATACTATCGTATCACTATCTATATAATAGCGCGCACCCGTCCATGGCAGCACAAAAGAAGCGTTCTGCGCCTCAGCATTCACCAATACATACACACCGCCTGCTTCTCCGCCTACCACCACTTGACCAGACGCATGGCCATTCAAGTCATGCAGCACACTCGATGTCCAGTGATTGATAAAATCAAGCGGCACCGAATCCGTCTGCATATCTAATTTCCATCTACCACTTCCATCAAAGAACGCCTCTCCATCCAGCCCCACCACACGACGGGTAGGCCTATTCACATCCGCGTGGAACTGCAATTGGGCTGGCAGCGTAGTGTGAACCAATTGACGCTCAGGATAGATATGCAAGTCCACTTCTGCATCTCCAAAATAACAGTCATTCAATCCCATTCCATCCACATCTATATCGGCATTGATAGCAGGCTGCTTAAACACACCTTCTATCGTAGCAGTACCCGTCAGCAATCCTTCGAACATGATTGTCTGCTCAGGCAAGATAAATGGCACCACATAACTCGCATCCACCTTCTGCAAGTCCACCTTCAGACTATCCGCATGCCGTGACGAAGCCACACCATTCATCTCTATAAACTGCCCATTGCCCCTGAAACTAAATCCATCTATAGCAATCGAGGTATCTGCCGCGCAATAGGTGATCCGACTCTCACCCAAGGTGTATATCGAATCACGCAAGATAAGCGTATCGGGCAATATATGCATCTCTATCAGCGGTTTACCCTCGCGCGATGAGAAATGGGTAATCGTTTTCACTTCTCCGCCATACACACCCGATCGGTTCGCACCCAATAGCGCGAGCCGCGTCTCATTCCATGATAAGGTGCGCAGCAAAGTGTTACGCAACTCTTTAGGTTCCATCTGCTGCCATCCTTCGGGTAATGACGGATGGGTGTGCATGAAAGTATCCACAGCTATCTGCGTCGCTATCGTATCATGACACATCTTCGCCGTGAGCACAGAGCGTGTACGGAGCGTCTCAGCCGATAAAGCGAGCGTCATCGCATCCTTGCCCTCCGATGGCGAAGCCAGCGTATTAAGCGTCACCAATAGATTTTTCATCGGCGTATCTTTCAATCGCGCTCCAGGGCACAAAACGCGCGCATCCAACATAGGTACGCTATCTTTCTCCACGCGCATAGATACATCCAAACGCGGGTGATCACTCACTGCGAATGGTGCGTCATATAGGCGCTGCACTGCACTCAATCGTTCGCCCTCCGCACGCATCACAAACTCAACACCCTTCCACGAAGCATGCGGTGCTTGGATAGCCGATGGCAGATAATAATGCAGCATAGACTGACAAGCTGGTAGTATATCTGCGTAGCGGAATGAACCATCCATCTGAGCATTGAGGTAATCGCTGCGTAAAGTGATAGATTTATGCTGCGCATTAGAAACCGATGCAAGATGTAACTGGCGCATCAAGATAGAATCCAATTCAGTGGCCAAGAAGAGCGAATCGATGGTCACCGTTCCGTGTGAGTTTTCCGCATCCCATCCATTCAGTTCTGCCGCCATAGTAAACGAAGAACGGATACGCGATGTTTTCTTATCCTCATCCAGCAGCGGATAAGTATCCAACTGGCGGCAGTCTATTTGCATCGTCAACAGCGGATCAACCTGCATATCCATCATGCCATCCATTGCCACATCCAGATAATCATCCTTCACACGCAGATGCACATCATACAACTGCGGCGCATAACTACCCTCTACAAAGAGGTCTTGATATACATAACCATTATAGGTCAAGTGCTGCACCGCAAGCGATACACCACCTCTCCATTCACGCTTTTTATCAACATCTTGTTTACTGGAATCCGCAGGCAACACCACTCCTTCTCCCGTAGTACTCAGAACCAAAGAAGCCGAACCAAGCAATGGATTAGCGGTCAACTTACCTAATTTAACTTGCTGTGCATCTATCCGCACATCATATTTCAAATGTTCAAACAGACTATCGCTCTGCATCGAAGCAGTCGTAGTAAGCGTACCCACACCTGTGCTGAAAGCACCATTCAAATGCAAATCATGGATATACCCCTCCGCTATTCCCGCATAGCGCACTTCATTCAATCGCAGCAACTCCTTAGGCAATGCCATAGGTTCCCCTTTTATCTGCGAGAGCATATCCTGCAAGCGAATCATCGGAATATATAATTCATTGAGCGAAGCCTTGAGATAAGGATTGGTACGCATCTCTTGCATACGAATATCGCCATCAATGATGCGCCATCCATCGTATCGTATCTCCAAATCATCCCATTGGATAATATCCGCCGTACCATGAATATCGCCCGCTATAGTAAGTGCTTTTTTCAAACCCTTGCATGGTGGAACCAAAAGCGCAAAATCAGCTGGTACAATCTCTATATGCTTTAATGGCAGCATAAACGATGTATCCCGCAAGCAGTATTGAGCACCACTCAACTCCACACGCGAGTTAGGCGTCTGCGCGTATAGCGTAGGCACGCTGAGCGTACTATCAGCAAGGCATACATGCGCTTGAAAATCCACCAACTCAATGCCCGAACCACTATTCTCTACGGCAGACATACACATCACTAACTGGTCAATACGAGCGTCTATCGAATCTGGCGAGAAACAACCCACATCGATATCTGCTTCGCGCAAAGCCACCTCATAAGACCCATACATCAGGCGTAAGTCACGCAATTGTATATCGCGTACAGAAATCGCTTTACCCAGCGGTTCGCCACCGCCTGTGGTATCCGTCTGTAGCGCATCCAGCATAAACTGATAATTCCACACGCCTGTGCTATCCACCTCGTACATCTTCGCTCGCCCACCTGTTACCTTCGCGTGCGAGAAGCGTATCTCATCATGACGCAAAGCCAATGGATTGAAATGAGCATATATCTCTTGCAGATACAAAAGGGTATCTTGCTGCTGGTCCTCTATATAAATATCACGCAGCGTTAGTCGTGCAGGGAATTGGTACGCCACCGAACCGATGCGTGCGTTGGCGCCCATCGTACGGGAGAATTCCTCCGCCACCCGTTGTGCGAGCGCTGTCCCCACTCTATCGCTGGTAACAACAACGAATAAGATGCTGATTATCAGCACCACTCCAACCAACACTGCTCCTATGATAGATAAACTTCTTTTCATTTTTTTACGCATGCCGTTTTTCTACTCTGCGCATGCGCGCACTTACGCATACTAAAATCGGGTACAAAGGTACTATATTTTTTGCACATACACAAGCAAACAAGCATTTTTTGACAACGAAGCATATTTTGAAGCAACTAAAAAAACACCTATTTTGCTTTTTTTTGCGAAATTATTTGCACATCTCAAAAATTTGTTGTACCTTTGCACCCGCTTTTGTGATTAACCCATCAGGGACAACCAGCAAAAGAACCACTAACGAAGACTACTAACGCAGCAAAAAACTCTAACGAGGACTGCTAGCGTAGCGATAGTCCGAGTTAAAGGGCCGGTTGGATGAGCGACTTAGTCAGCGGTCTGCAAAACCGTTTAGAGCGGTTTGACTCCGCTACCGGCCTCCAAGCCGCCTTTATAGGGCGGCTTTTTTTATTGAATAGTAACGATAAATATATTGGCAATTAGGGAAGCCGTTTTTGAAGCGTAGCGCTTTAAAATGGTAAATGGTACATCGTAAATGGTAAATGTTTTTGGCTTTTTTGTAAGTGAGTAAAACGAACGCGTTTTTGTGAGAACCCAAGAATATGTTTTTAATATTTTTGCTGCGCAAAGGCATTTACATCCTACGGATGTGGAGAACCGTCCTAGCGGACTAACGATAAATATATTTATAGGTAGGCAGGTAGGGACGGGTGTCCATAAG
>CALATT010000113.1 GCA_937891905.1 uncultured Bacteroidales bacterium
CGGAACGCTTGGCAGGCTTGATGGATAAGATGGGCTTCCAAGAGGGTGAGATGATTGAACATAACATGATATCTTCTTCTATTGAGCGTGCGCAGAAAAAAGTGGAGGAGAATAACTTCGGCATGCGTAAGCGACTCATTGAATACGATGATGTGATGAATCAGCAGCGTAACCTTATCTACGCTAAGCGCCGACACGCACTCATGGGCGAGCGAATAGGCGTAGATATTACCAATATGATTTACGAAACGGCAGAGACGCTTTTAACCGACTCTAAGCAAGTCAATGACTACGAGGGACTGCGCAACGATGTGCTGCAAACTTTTGCTATGGAACTGCCGTTTGACGAGGATGCCTTCAATACCACTAAGCGCGCTCTGCTCAGTGAACAATTGGCGGAGGCAGCAATGGATAGCTTTAAGCGTCGTATGGATAAACTCATGCAAGTGGCAGATCCAGTATTACAGCGTGTATATGAAGATAAGGGACAACTATACGAGAATATACTCATCCCTATCACAGATGGTAAGCGCGTTTATAATATATCTGTCAACCTACGCGCTGCGGCTGAGAGTCATTGTAAAGAAGTGGTGCGTGAGTTTGAAAAGCGCATGCTACTATTCGTTATCGACGATGAGTGGAAAGAACACCTCCGTCAGTTGGACGACCTTAAGCAATCCGTGCAGAATGCTTCGTATGAGCAGAAAGACCCATTATTGATATACAAGTTGGAGTCCTTTGGTATATTCAAGGATATGCTGCATACTTTCAACCTGCGTGCTATTAGTATCTTGCTTCGTGGACAAATTCATCAGCAAGAACCTGATCATGTGCAGCAAGCGCAACAACAACGCCGTCATGACTATTCTCGTTATCGCGCCCAAAAGGATAGTGTACAGCAAGCCGCTGCCGCGTCTGGGGCAGCAGCAGCGGCAGCGCATGATACCCGTGCGCAGCAAAGACCAGAACCTATTCATGTGGATAAGAAACCACGCCCTAATGACCCATGCCCATGCGGTAGCGGTAAGAAATACAAGCAATGCCATGGCAAACTAAATGTTGGGGGAATTTAGATTTTAGGTTATCGTGCGTAGAAGTATATTATTTATATGTATGATTGTTTGCGCTGTCACTTCCATGGCAGCGCAACAATTACATGTGGATACCATCGTTCTCGCACCAGATATAATACATCCTACACCAGACACAATACAATTCCATCCTGATACATTCAAACTCAATGAGCAAGAACAGACAGCAGACTTGGATCAATTACTGCTTGACCTGATTGCACAGCAGAGTAGGGCATTGCATGTGGATTCACTTGATTCGATCACAACCGAAGATACACTAACCATAGCAGAACGATTATACTTGGACTCACTCGCACGCGAGATACGCGAGATAGACTCACTTCGTGCACTCAATGCCGATTTGGTGGAACAAGTGGTGGAGAAAATCCCTGTTATAGATGTGGAGAAATCATGGGTGAAGGATGTGGAGGAGGACCGTAATGATGTATTGCGTGCAATCCGCGATATGCGCACACCTTGGCGTAAAGAAGCTACCGTTATGCTGCAAGTGACGCAAAACTATGTGACGGATAACTGGTACCAAGGTGGTTCAAGCAGTTTCGCAGGATTAGGAATTGTAAAGGGACAAATAGGATATTACACTGACCGCTTCACATGGGAAAATACAGGCGAATGGCGAATAGGAGCCTCTACGGTCTCAGCAGACTCGCTACATAAGGTGAATACAACCGACGATATGTTGCGATTATATAGCAAGGCCAACCTGAAAATCATCCCTAAGTTGTTCGCCTCCGTTTCGTTGGAGTTTGAGACGCGCTTACTGCCAACTTATAAATCCAATTCGGATGAATTGAAGTCAGGACCTTTCTCACCTATACGATATAATATGGGTTTGGGTATGGATTATAAACCCATCAAAGGATTGAGCATCTCCTTATCTCCATTATCCTATAAAATGGTTTATCTGATGGATACCATATGTGTGACCGAAACAGAGTATGGTTTGGCAAATGGTCAATCCGTGCTGCATAATGTGGGTAGTTCGCTGCGTGTAGAATACTTGTGGAAACCCGTCCGTGAGGTGGAATTAGAAGCAAAATTCTATTTATATACCAATTATCATCAGGTGGAATTGGACTTAGAACTCAATTGTGATTTTATCATCAATCGTTTCTTATCTGCGCGTGTGATGCTTCATCCACGCTATGATTCATCGGTGATAATGAAGGATGATACGCATGCCAAGATCCAGTTCCGCGAACTAATCTCTGTGGGTTTTGCGCATAAGTTTAGGTAGAATGATTATTGTGAATTACGATTCCATCACGGCCACTAAGGATTCCCATCTAAGGATAGAATCTTGTCCGTGTTTCCAAAGCTGGTGCTTAATCTTGTCCAGAGTTTTTTCTTCGCCTATATGTGTTTTGCTATAGAATTTATCGGCATAACATACTATCTTTTCCTCCAAACTAATGGGACAGTAGTCTTGTAATGGGATAGGAATCTCTTCCCATTCTACTTGCTCCATAGTGATGCCTGTTCCTGTGTGTCTTTCTGCTACGAGCGCATGTTTGGGCAATCCTTCTTGGCGTAGCATTTCGGCACCTAAATAGCCATGTTCAATATATTTATGTTCTCCGTAGCAATGTATGGCTTCTGCTTGGCACAGCACAATGCCTAAGTCATGTAGCATAGCAGCCTCCTCTACAAAAGCCCGGTCCACTAATCCTTGTTCCGTCCATTCAGGATGCGAATCCACAATGGCTAACGCACGATCCGCCACTTGACGGCTATGAGCAATCAATATACGACGCAATTCAGGCTGCTCCGCGTAATACTTGTCTATGATAGATAAATAATCAACCATCTTGGTGAGTGGGGATAAGTGAGAATAATCATCGCAAGCCATTAAGGAAGGACTTAATATCCATGCGTTTCTTGCCTGGCACTTGTAATTCCATGATACGCACAGCACCCTCTTTGCATCGTACAATAATATCTTTTTTGCTGGTTATATAGCTATCATCAAGCACTTCTACGGCGTGTATTTTTACATTCTCAAATGGTTGTTCAGCAATAGTTATATTACACCATGCAGCAGGGTAGGGACTCAGTCCTCGCACGAAGTTCTTCACTTGTGTGGCGGTCATCTGATCAAAGTGTATCTCGCATGTTTCTTTGAATAATTTAGGAGCTGGTCGCAGTTCGGTTGTCTCCGTTTGAGGAATGGTAGGTAGCGGAGTGTTGGTATTCTCGCTTTCTATAATAAGGTCCACCGTGCGTGTGACAAGCGTTTGCCCTATTTGCATTAGTCGGTCATAGACACTACCTACATTCTCGTTTTCGTCAATAGGTGTGCTCTCTTGCATGATGATATTTCCTGTGTCTATCTCATGCTTGAGCATGAAAGTGGTGACACCTGTCTCTTTGTCGCCATTGATGAGTGCCCAGTTGATGGGTGCTGCTCCGCGGTATTGGGGTAATAGACTGCCGTGTAGGTTGAATGTGCCTAATCGCGGCATTGCCCATACTACTTCTGGTAACATACGGAAGGCGACTACTATCTGTAAATCTGCTTGATAACTGCGTAACTGCTCAAGGAAAGTCTCATCTTTGAGTCGCTCGGGTTGTAGCACGGGTAATCCAACAGAAAGTGCGTATTTCTTGACATCAGAGAATTGTAGTTGGTGTCCTCGTCCAGCGGGTTTGTCTGGCATTGTAACTACCGCCACTACATTATAACCGCCCTCTACTAAGGCACGCAGACTGGCTGTCGCGAAATCAGGTGTGCCGAGGAAAATGATTCGTAGGTCTTGCTTGGTCATGGGTGTCACTTTTTATTCTTTTTATTTCCTTCGGTTTGATATTTGGGTTCTAAACTCTCGGGTTGTGTCTCCACTACGGGCAGGAGAGGTCTCTTATATGCGCGTATAATAAGGAATATACCCAAGAGGATAAAAGGAATGCTGAGTAATTGCCCCATGTTTAATAATTGATCTGCTTCAAAAGCCTCTTGGTCATTCTTGATGAACTCCAAACAGAAGCGTGTGAAGAAAACAATCTCTAAGAAGATACCCAATAATAAGCCTTCTCTGCGTCGAGCATTGGTTTTCCAATATAATGGCCAGGTGATAGATAGTGCTACAAGGCAATATAGCATTTCGTATATCTGAGTGGGGTGGCATGGTATTGTTTGCCCGTCTCGCACGAAAATGAATCCCCATGGTAGATTCGTAGGTCCACCATATATCTCGCTATTCATCAAGTTACCTAATCGGATGAGGAAAGCAGTGAAGCACACCCCTACACATAAACGGTCTAATATCCAAATCCAACTGGTTTGGAACTGTGGGTAGCGGCTAAATTTATATTTATTGAGCAGTATGGCTGCAGTGATAAGACCTATCGCACCTCCGTGACTTGCGAGACCTCCTTCCCAGATTTTGAGTAGTTGGAGGGGGTGCTCAATGTATGGGTTTCGGTAGTTGAATGACCATCCGAATAGATGCCATGGTTCGGTGGAAATGTCCATGTAATGGCAGTAGTTGGCGAGCATAGGATTGGTAACATCGTGCCATTCATAGAACCAACAGTGTCCTATTCGTGCGCCGATGATAACGCCTGCTGCCATCCAGAAGAATAACTGGTCTGCCCATTCTTTGGGGCAGTTCTCGCGTTTGTACATGCGTTCGTTTACAATCCAGCAGAGGTATAATCCGATAGCCCAGAGTAGTCCGTACCAACGAATACCTCCGTCTCCAAAGTGGATTAGAATAGGGTCCACATCCCATGTAATATAGTTTAGTATCATTATAATGTGTAATGTGTAGTGAGTAGGGTTTTATTTTCCCCATTTGAGTTTTGTTCTCAGTGATTTTAGAAAACTATTATCACCTATTTGTACGAGTTTGATGGTGTATGGCGCTTTTTCTATATGTAGTGTGTAGTCTGTACTTAAACTTTGACTTCGTCCATCTACTGATACCATGAATGCGTCGTATCGGCTGCTGACGCGTAGGTCGAATTTCCAGTCGTCGGGCACTACTAATGGTTTGACAGTCAAACTATGAGGCGCGATGGGATTAAGGATGATACCTCTTGATTGTGGCACCATGAGCGGACCACCGATAGATAGGTTGTATGCGGTGCTACCCGTTGGTGTGGCAATGACGAGCCCATCTGAGTGATAGGTGTGTAGCCATTCGTCATTCACTTTGAGCTCAATGGAAAGCATACTACTCATACCTTCTTTCAGTATAGCAATCTCATTGAGTGCATTTGGAGCCAAAATAAGACTGTCTTTTTTGGTGCTATCTTTGTCTATCACGCTGACGGTGAGCAAACTTCGTTGTTCAATAGTGTATTCTCCTTGTACCAATTTGTGCAAGATATCATCAAGGTCTTGTGTTTGTACTTCTGCCAAAAAACCAAGGTGACCGCAATTGATGCCTAAAATAGGTATGTTTTTATCTCCAATAGCGGCTGCGCTGGTGAGGAAAGTGCCATCTCCTCCTACAGAGAGCGCGAAATCTACACTCTCGTTTATTTGTTCCGACCATTCTTCATTAATATCCGGAAAACTGCGGTACTCACGCAGACTTAGTTCTCGTCTTAGTTCTTTGGAGAGAAGCACATGTACTTCTTTCTCCGTCATGAACTGTAGGATATGCTGCACTTCGCGAATGGTATCGCTTTTTTGTGCATTACCAAAGATAGCAATTGTCATAAGGCGATAGTATGCTAATTTAATTTGAGCGCAAAGGTACAACAAAAATTGCAAATAAACAAATAAATGGCTTATTTTTTTGCTCTAATCTTGCACATATAAAAAAAAAGTAGTACCTTTGCGGCGCAAAGGAAAACACATCCAGATGACCAAATTAAGTGTAAATATCAATAAAGTGGCTACGCTTCGCAATGCGCGTGGTGGTAATATGCCCGATGTGCAGCGTTTTGCTGTTGATTGTGAGCTTTTCGGAGCGCAGGGTATTACTGTGCATCCTCGCCCAGATGAGCGCCATATACGCAGAGAAGATGTGTATCAGATCAAATCGATGATCACAACGGAGTTTAATATCGAGGGCAATCCTACGGACGAGTTTATCGAATTGGTTACCGATGTGCGTCCTACGCAGGTTACTTTGGTGCCTGATAGTCCTGCGCAATTAACATCCAATCATGGATGGGATACGAAGAGAAACTTGGACCTGCTCAAGGGTATTGTTAATCAGTTGCATGCTTCACGAATGAGGGTGAGCATCTTTGTGGATCCAGATCCAGAGATGGTGGAATACGCGCTGAAGACAGGTGCTGATAGGGTGGAGCTATATACGGGGCCATATGCGGAGCTTTTTGAGAAAGACCCGCAGGCTGCGTTAGCAATGTATCGTCCAACAGCAGAGAAAGCGCATGAGTTGGGGATGGGTTTGAACGCGGGCCATGATTTGAATTTGAAGAACCTTAAGCCGTTTATCCAGGCCTTCCCATGGACGGCAGAGGTAAGTATTGGTCACGCAATTATTAGCGATGCATTGTATCTCGGTATTCAAGCTACAATACAAGAGTACCTGCAAGCGTTGAAATAAAGTCATAAGTGGCTAAGGAAGAGGGAGAAAATACTAATCAAATAACATAAATACATTATGCTTTTTCAAATTGACACTACTGCTTTGGCAGATGAACTAATGCAAGTGGAGCAACCTATTCAAGAGTCTATTAATCTATGGGAAATGGCGCAGTACGGCGGATGGATAATGATTATTCTGGCAGTGCTTCTTGCTTTTGCATGCTATATATTTATTGAGCGTCTGGTGGTTCTCAAGCAAGCTACACGAGAGGATAAATCATTCATGGATCGTATCCGCGATTACATCCATGATGGCAAGATAGATTCAGCTCTTAATCTCTGCAAACAAACAGACACTCCATCTGCGCATATGATTGAGAAAGGTATCACGCGTATTGGCAGACCAATGCAAGATGTGCAAGTGGCTGTGGAAAATGTAGGAAACCTGGAGGTAGGTAAGCTTGAGAAAGGTCTTGTCATTATGGCCACTATCGCTGGCGGTGCACCGATGTTAGGATTCTTAGGTACCGTGCTTGGTATGGTACAAACATTCTATAATATGGCGCAAACATCAGGAGGCGTGATTGAGATGTCTTCGCTCTCTACAGGTATGTATCAAGCAATGGTAACTACTATTGGAGGTCTTATAGTAGGTATTCTCGCGATGTTCGCGTATAACTACCTTGTGTCACGAATTGATCGAGTAGTACGCTTGCTCGAATCACGCACACTCGAGTTCATGGATCTGCTCAATGAACCTGCTTAATCCATGCAGCATACCACTGACCACTGATTACTGACCACTGATTACTAATTAACTATGGCATTAAAGAAACGAAATAAAGTAGAGGCAACCTTTGCTATGTCCTCAATGACGGACTTGATCTTCCTTTTGCTTCTCTTCTTCGTGATGGCAAGCACGATGAGTTCGCCAAACGATATAAAGATTAATCTTCCTCAATCGCGCGCGAAGCAAGTGACCAAACCACAGGTGGCAAAGGTATCTATTGATAACCTTGGAAACTACTTTGTGGCAATAGGTAAGCAAAAACCTGTGGCAGTGCTGCCTGATAACTTAGAGGGGTATCTTAGTGCTGTGCAAGCAACAGACTCTACTATGTATATCGCGTTGCACGCAGACGAAGATGTGGCATACAAAGAGATAGTTCGAGTGTTGGACATCGCCAATGAACACCATATGAAACTTGTAGTCGCTACCAAACGACAATAAGAAGCATGACTAAAAAACAACAAAGACATATAATCGCTTCTATAGGTACATTGCTATTCCTTATAATACTATTCCTATTGCTATGGTTCGTCTATATGACGGCTGTCATACCAGAGGAAGAAGAGGGAATAGAGATTGCTTTTGGTCAAGTGGAAGAGGCTGGAGGATTTATGGCAGAGCAGTCAGAAGCTGTGCCACTCCCATCTGAGAGTGCTGCTCCACCACAAGCTGCTGCGCCTTCAGAGAACGACTTGATGACTCAAGAAGATGAAGAGGCACTCGCGCTACAGAAACAGCGTGATGCAGAGGAAAAGGCGCGCAAGAAAGCAGAGCAAGAGCGATTGCAAAGAGAACGAGAAGAGCAAGCACGATTGGAGGCTGAACGAAAAGCCAAAGAGGCTGCGCTCGCTGCTGAGAGAGCCAAACAAGCAGAGGCCATCGCAAAAGCTAATGCAATGGGCTCGCTATTCGGTAATACGGGCAATCAACAAGGTTCGGGTGACTCGCAAGGAGCAGGACAAAAAGGAAACCCTATAGGAAAAGGTTCGGTGGGCGGAAATAATTGGAGTCTGGCAGGAAGAAACCTCAAAGCATTACCAAAACCATCTAATGAATTCAAACAAGAAGGAAAAGTGGTGGTTGAAATACGCGTTAATGCAGCAGGTAATGTGATTAGTGCCAAGCAAATAGGCGGTACTATTTCTGATAAACAAACCATACAACTCGCTCTTGACGCAGCCAAGAAGGCAAAATTCACAGAGGGAGAACATGACCAGATAGGAACAATAACATATACATTTAAATTTAACTAAAATCTAATTCAATTCTAAAATTTAAAATCTAAATTTATGAATTACTTGTTTCTTGATAATGGCTTCGAAGAGATAGAAGCCATCACGACCATTGATTTACTTCGTCGTGCTAATATAGCCTTAACTACGGTGTCTATCACGGGTAGCGAATTAGTGCTCGGTGCACATAATATTGCAGTAAAAGCAGATGGATTGATTGAAAAAATTGATTTTAGTGACGCAGAGACGCTTATCTTACCAGGTGGTGCTACTAAATTAGGCGAGTGTGCTGCGTTATGCGATTTATTAGTAAATCATAATAAGGAAAATAAACTCATAGCTGCCATATGTGCTGCGCCTGCTGTGCTCGGAAAGCTCGGTATATTAGAGGGTAAGCAAGCCACATGCTATCCGGGCTTCCAAGATGCACTTGGAGAGAGTTATGTAGGCGGTTTGGTGGTTGAGTCAAAGAATATTATTACAGCCAAAGGCCCAGGATTGTCCTCTGATTTCGCTTTCTGCCTTGTAGAGAAACTTGCAGGAGAAGAAGTGGCAGACGAAGTGTATGACGCGGCGCAATATTAAGCGTACTCATCAGTATAGCACTAATCATAGTATTAACAATACGCTATAAAGAAAATAGTCGGTTCCTTATCGGATACCGACTATTTTATGTAATTGTACACTCAATCGCCAGAAAGGATGGGAGAGAATATATTGTGTTGTTTCTATAAGATTGTCATTGCGGTCGTCTTCCCATTCATCAATCCCGCTCTCCAACATCCATTCACCATTATAGCGCAGCGGTTGCAATAACCAATGCTCCGCCTCTAAATACTCCCGCCATATATTGGGATCGTATTCGCCTGTGAATACCACCTTCACTTCATTTACTTTTCTCAGTGCCAGTTTGGATGGTGTGGGACGCTGGTCTTTCTTGTAGGTTAATTTGGGTGAACAAGTGATCCAATCAATTCCGTCGGGTAAAGGACGCGTACCATTTGTCTCAATACAAATATAAAATCCCGCTTTATGTAGCGCATCTATCAGTGGCTGATCTACTTGCAAGGAAGGTTCTCCACCTGTCAATACAAGCATCTTGCGGCGCCCTTCATTGTCATAAGCATAGAGCGAAAGAGCAGTCTCTGTAATCTGCTCTGCACTCATCTCTTCAAAGTGCTCAAACTCAGTGTCGCACCAAGGGCATTGAAGGTTGCATCCGCTCAAGCGCACGAAGATAGCTGGAATACCGCTATGCGCGCCTTCGCCTTGCAAGGTAAAGAATATTTCATTAACGCGATACATGAGAGTAGTGAGTAATGAGTAGTGAGTATTAGTCGCGCTCGTAGATGGCTACATTACCTTCGCTTTCTTGTACAGATACTTTATAGCAGTTCTCTACATGGTCGCAAATCCATCTGGCGATATTCTCTGCAGAAGGATTGACATCTAATACCTCATTGATATATTTATGGTCAAAAGTTTCCTTCACCACTTTCTTGATATGTGTGAAGTCTGTCACCATGCCGTCTTGGTTAAGTTCTTTGGCTCTGCAATATACTACAATAACCCAATTGTGGCCATGTAAATTCTCACATTTACTTTCATATGAAAGCATTAAGTTGTGTGCAGCAGAGATCGTTATTGTTTTTTGAATGTAATACATATTGTACTTCCTGTTATTGTTTATAAATAGTGTTATCTTCTATGCCTGCTTGTGCGAGCGCTTCAATGCGTTCGCGGCATGTGCCGCATACACCGCAGTGGTGCTCTGCACCTTTGTAGCAGCTCCATGTCTCGCTATAGTCTAATCCCAATTCCTTTCCATGTTGAGCAATCTCTGCTTTGGTGAGGTGCGTATAAGGCGTGAGCAGTTGTACACCATTCCAAGTACCGAAATGTACTGCTTTATTCATGGCATCAACAAAATCAGCGCGGCAGTCTGGATAAATAGTATGGTCACCCCCGTGGTTGGCAAGCATGATATATGGCAGTTTTTCATTTTCTGCCACTCCTGCAGCGATAGAGAGCATGATTCCATTGCGGAATGGCACCACAGTAGAGCGCATGTTGTCTTCTTTATAATTACCTTCTGGAATAGCGTCAGCGCCTTCCAAAAGCGAACTGTGGAATAGTTCTTTAAAGAATGGCAAGCGAATAATTTTATGCGCTATACCTAAACGCTCGCAATGTAACTGCGCGAAGGATAGTTCGCGCTCATTGTGATTACTGCCGTAATGAAAAGAGATGGCTAATGCTATACGATGTTGATATTCATATAGCATTGTAGTGGAGTCTAATCCGCCTGATAAAACGAGTAATGCGTCTTTCATATGCGTTTCGATTATTTGCGATTGAGTACAGTGCTCATGCTCTCGCGTAGGCGCTGCTCGCGTAGTGCTTGATGCTCGCTATCTGCCCAATTGGCAAATGGATATATACTAATACCGCCACGAGGCAAGAAATAACCTGTCACCTCAATATATTTAGGCTCCATCAGTTTAATCAAGTCTTTCATGATGATGTTAATGCAATCCTCATGAAAATCCCCGTGATTACGGAAGGAGAAAAGGTATAGTTTGAGCGATTTGCTTTCTACCATGCGCTCGCGCGGGATATAACTAATGTATATATGCCCGAAATCAGGTTGCCCTGTTTTAGGACAAAGAGTAGTGAATTCTGGACAGTTGAATGTGACCAGATACTCGTTTTCAGGATGTTTGTTGGGGAATGTTTCTAGCACTTCAGGACTATAATTGTCGCTATATTGGGTGTGCTGATTACCGAGCAAGGTGACTCCTTGCAATTCATTTTCTGTTCGCATGTCTGTTTTCAGTGTTTGTTGTTAATAGAGAGGAAAAACAATAGCTCTCTGATGTTTTTTCGTTTCGGGCTGCAAAGGTACACAAAAAATCCCATATACGCAAATGTATACGGGATTTTATTGTATTTATGTTTTAATTATCGCATAATCTTAAATGTCTCACCATTCTCGAGAACAACTATATAAACGCCTCTTGGTAGTGCCATTTGATAAATATCTTCATTGGTGGTTGTCACTTTGCGACCATATATATCATAGATATTCACCCATTCGCCCACACTGTAAATATCCTCAATACCTTCAGGGTTATAGGTGCTTACAGTCACATCATATGCACGGCGATTGATGTAATCGGTTACGATATAAACGACAGGAGCAAAAGAACTCTTGCTAAAATCGACTGCTTCGCCGTTATTAGGTACTGCGTGAGTGAGTTGGCTGGCTACCGTTACTTCTGGAATGATATTTGTCAAATCCAAAGTAGGATTCTTGGTGATGTCAAAGGATGCATTAATGGTGTTGTTCACCTGGTCTATTGTTCCTGCTACACCATTGATCTTAAAACTGGTAATCTTCAATTCAGGTAAGTCAATAGTTGTTTTGCTGCTCAATAGGTAGTTGATGACAGAAGAGATCAGTTTCTTACCATTTGCACTCAGATTCTTGCTACTCTGTAATGCGATAGGCAAGCAGATATATTTCTTTCCACCGCGCATTTCAGCAGGCACTTCGTGTAAGAAGGTTTCTTGTACACCGTCGCCAGTATAGTTATTGATATCTCGTGTCCATGCTGTGGCGAGGCAGAGTGTTCCCTCGTAGTCAATAGCAGCAGGCATAAGACCTTTCTTATTGATAGCGCTCAAAATATCAATTTTTTGTCCTTGACTGATACCAGCCATGCTTGCGAAAATAGGGTGGTCTGCACGCAGCACAGTAATAGAGCGTGCGTTATCTGTTATACTACCATTGTCTGGTTCGCCCCAATCTAAGCGACCAGGTGCATAAGTGAATGACTTGAGATTGAGCACAGGTAAGTTAGCGCCGCCCTCAGCGATGGCTAATACCTCTGCATTATTTGCATCCACATCTTCGGAGATAAGCACCCATTTATATTTTGCATATTGCTCAGCTGGGCGTAATCCATCTTCGCGCGCCTTGCGAGCAATCAAGTTCTTCTTGCCGCCTGCTGCGCTTGTGAGGTATTCATAAATACCATCTTGCTCATATGCCAAGTTGTTCTTGTATAAATAGAGTACAGGGTCGTTGCCTAAATCCAATGCGCGTACGATAATCTTTCCTTTGATACTATTTCCGCCTGTTACGCTAATCACGAAATCATAAGTACCCACTGTGGTTGGTGTACCGCCGATGATGTACTTACCATTGCTTCCACTTCCTGTGATACCAGCAGGTGTCGCACCTGTCCATGTGAGTTTTACATCAGCATCACTAAGCGCGTAGTAACGGAATTGTATTTGGTCCATCTCTTCGTTTTGGTAAGCATCCACCATGGTGTCAGTAAGCGCTTTGATTTCGGATGCTACAATGAACTTACCATTTGCACGACTGGTCTCTAATCCATTGTAGAATGCTGCTACATGATAGTTGTATGTTCCTGTAGGACAGTTTGCTGTACCGCCCAACACCAATGTGTCACCTATAGAACCACTTGCATGCGTGGTCAGAGTGATACCCGTAGCCTCAGGACCATCCCAAATCAGTTTGGTCTCACCTTTGGAATTGTATTTGGTGAAATAATAGACAGGCTTTGGAGCAGTAGTCTGCATTACTACCTGTGTAGAGTCGTTTCCTTTTATCCATTTTGTGCGTGGCTCCTCAGCTATACGGAGCGAGAAACTGGTTATCTCATTATTACTACCACCAATACCTACCAAGCGAATAACATGCTCGCCTGTGGTGATGTCAAAACGGCGAATGGTATAGTCGGTAGTAGGAGTCATTGCCTGTTTTACATCGTCAATGTAAATCTCAAAGTGACGACCTTTGCTCTCTGTGGCGTTGTTGTCTTTACCATAGAATGAGAACTGGTCAAAACCTTTGATATGCATTTCTAAGGCTTGGTTGTTTAGCAATTTAGCGCAACGCACAGAGGTCTCAAACTCATCTTTGGCAATACCATTGGTGCTACCAGAAGTGCCGTTCGTTTTGAGTGTGAACCATCCATCTTTTGCTTTTGTGTCGTTCTCGCTAACTGATGTACATACGCCAGCCACTTTCTCTACAGGAGTGGTGGCAACGGTGATGTTGCTTTCTGCATCACGACTAACATAATATACCTCATATTCGCGACCACCAAATACAGTCAGTTTGCCATTGTAACCACCTGCTAAATCCTTTGCTTCATATACTTCAGGATAGTGTGTGGTAAGACCTGTCGATGGCACGGGAGGACCCGCCGTTACTGTCACTGCGCAAGTAGCTGTTTTATTTCCATCTTCTGTGGTGGCGGTGATGGTAGCATTACCGGCCTTGATACCAGTTACCTTGCCATTCTTATCCACAGCAGCCACAGTGGCGTCGCTTGTGCTCCATGTTACATTCTTATTATTGGCATCCGCTGGAGTAACGGTTGCGGTAAGTGTCTCAGAACCACCTATTTGTAAGTTGATAGATGTTTTGCTAATACTTACTCCTGTTGGATGTACGATGGGTGCTTCTTCTACTGTTACTGTACATGTGGCAGTAAAACCGCCGTCTGTGGTCTTTACGGTGATAGTAGCGGTCCCACCGCTCACCCCAGTCACTACTCCGTTATTGATAGTAGCCACACCCGTATTGTCGCTTGTCCATGTAACGGCCTTGTTGGTGGCATCAGCTGGCTGAATAGTAGCAGTTAAAGTCTCTGTGCGACCTGTGTAGATAGTTGTATTGTTTTTGTTGAGAGTCACACCCGTAACGGCTACAGGCGCTGCTGGCTCTGTTACGGTCACGGTACATGTAGCAGTCTTACCACCATCTGCAGTAGTCACGGTAATAGTTGCACTACCTTTTGTATTAGCAGTAATCTTACCTGTTGCATCAACGCTAACTACATTATTATCGCTACTGCTCCATGTAACGGCTTGATTATCTGCATTGCCTGGCTGAACGGTAGCAGTCAATTGGGCTGTTTGACCTGCCTCAATAGAGAGAGAAGTTTTGTCTAATGTTACACCTGTTACGGCTACAGGACCTGCAGGACCCGCGCTATGAGTAATAGAGATATTATCTATTGCTGCGTATTTACCTGACGATGAAGCATAGGTTTGAATCTTAATGTATCCGCTAACGCCATTTACGGCAAAATCAGCATGCCCCCATTTCTTAGTACCGCCAGTATTAAAACCATCCTTAGAACCCACATTGTCAGCTAATGTTGCTATCGTGTTTCCGTTTGCGTCCACAATAAGCACAGAAAAAGTAGGCTTGCCATTATCGTTTGCGGCTACATCCAAGCCTACACTGGTGATATTTGTGAATTCAGCGGTTGAAGTAACGGAGATGGTGGTTTTACTTTTTGGGTAAGCAAACCCTAAGTAATTACCCTCTTTGACTGTTAAACTTCCGCCTATGTTATTAGAAATCTCACAAGTGGCAGTACCTTCGCTCGGTACATCTGTTTCTACTTTCCAATCTGTGGCTAAAGGCACATTGTCATCAAAGGTGTATTTCTTTACATCTTGTGCAATGACACATGTACTCCATACTGCAAGTAATGTTAAAACGAGGCATTTAATGTTTTTCATATCGTTTGTGTTATTATTTGTTTGCTGTTTTTTTTCTAAAATAATATGTCCGCAATACGGGATATTAAATCACGGTACAAAAGTACTGCTTTTTTTTTATATATATGTGTATATATTATGAAAAAATGTGTAAAAATTGACACATTGTTGGTTTTTATTGCTTAGAAACTTGTTGTAACTTGCATATGTGCATTTTTTTTTGTATCTTTGCAGTCGATTTTGTATATCTTGGAATGAAGTGTTCATTCTGTATAACAAACGATTTATATTTAATATTGATTTATTATGCGAAAATTATTTTCTTTATTAGTATGCACATTGGCGGCAGTCTCTCTTTCTGCTCAAACGGTAGATAAGGCAACGGTAACAGGCAATGCGGATGCAGCAGCAAAAGCAGCTACCGATCTCAAAAAAGTAGATACAGGAGATAAAGCATGGAAATTCGATGGCTCTCTTGGCCTTAACGCAGCCGCTACAGGTTTGGTTAACTGGGCTGCCGGTGGTAAAAACAATGTGAATGGTATTGCCTATGTGAAATTGCACCTTCTGTATCACAAGGATGCTATTGCGTGGGAAACCAATTTTGATACCGACTTCGGAATGACTTGGATAGACCAAGATGAGGATGCGCTTCAGAAATCAAGTGATAACATCAAATTGGCTACTAAATTCGGTTGGGAATTCAAGGAAAATTGGTATCTGACCGCTCTTGCTGGTTTCCAAAGCCAATATGCTATCGGTCGCGATTATGTGACGGGTTACAATAATCCTATTTCTAAATGGCTTGCTCCTTCCTACACCGATATTTCTGTCGGTATTGACTGGAAGAAGAGTTATAAGGGCGCAGACTTCTCCGTTTATCTCTCTCCTATCGCAGGTCGTATCTCTACGGCTTATGTGAGCGAGGCATGGAATAAGAAGTATAATGAGGAGTATGCCAAGGAGACGGGTGATAACACCTATGATTTCCGTACAGCCTTGCAAGAGAAATATGGTACTTATACCTATAACAAGGAAACAGGCGCAAAAGAGCTTCGTGATTTCCGTGCTGAGTTAGGTTTGAGTTTCAAGGGCGCTATCGCTTATACCTATAAGGATTTTAAAGTGAGCACTACACTCGCGCTCTTTACTCCTTATCAAGGCAAGGGATATAATGTGCGTGAAATGTGGGAGAAGGAAAATCCAGGCATGGCTTGGGCTGATTCGGGCAACTATTTTGAATACTCAAATAACAACCGCTACTTCGGCCATTTCGATGTGGATTGGGATGTAGCAATGAGTTATCAGTTCCTCAAGTGCTTGCAGGTTACCCTCCAAACTAGTCTTAAATACTATAATGGTACACTCATTGCCAACCATGAGGGCGTCCAGTCTGAGCGAGTTCAGTTCAAGGGCGTGATAGGTCTTGGCGTGGGTTATTCATTCTAAATCTCTGCTAGATGCAATCAATCGAGTCCTTATCTGCTAATGTACAACTCTTATTGCAACGCTATGAGGCATTGCAAGCAGAGTGTGCGCGGTTGCGTGCCGATAATGCACGCCAGCATGACGAGTTGGTGCATGCGCATGCAGAGTTGGTGGCTCTTGAGCAGAAAAATAGGCGTTTGGCAACGGCGAACGCACTTACCTCGGTAGAAACAACAGAGGAAGCTACCAAGCGTATCAACGCATTGATTGCACAAGTGGATCGTGCTATACAAGCACTCAAAAAATAATGACAACGGATAAGCAACATATCAATCTGCGTCTTGATGCCCATCATGTGGGATTGGATGTACCTCGCGAGGCAGAACCCAATTATCGCGCGGCAGCCGAGTTGCTCAATAAGCGTTATCAGTATTACTTACGCTTATTGCCTAAAGCATCCGCAGAGCAATTGTGGATGTACACAGCGCTTGAGGTGGCTGTGGCACTACAATCCGATGTGAGGGAGAAAAGTTTAGAACCCATTGAAGCAGAAATACAACAATTAAATAAGCAAATTTTAGATACACTCAATAAATAATTCTATTAAATACTTTAAATTATGTTATATCCTATTATTGCACTTATTATAGGTCTTCTCTTAGGCGCAGGAGGGTACTACCTCGTAGCGCGTATCTCAGGAGCAAGTATATTGCATAAAGCAGCAGAGGAGGCTGAGATTATTAAGAAAAACAAGATTGTAGAGGCAAAAGAGAAGTTTATCGCCCTTAAGTTAGAGCACGATAATCAAGTTCGCGAGCAAGATAAGCGTATTCAGCAGCATGAACAACGATTGCAGCAACGCGAGCAGCAACTCAACCAAAAACAAGGAGATGTACAGCGCAGCCTCAATGAAGTGAACCAAAAAAATCAACAGATTGAGCAACGCCAACAAGCACTCGACTACAAGCAGCAAGAAGTGGAGCGCATGCACCAAGAAGCAGAGAAACAATTAGAGCAAATAAGTGGTATCTCTGCCGAGGAAGCAAAGACACAATTAGTGGAAGCACTCAAGGACGAAGCTAAGACAGCCGCAATGTCATATATCAATGAGATAATGGATAATGCGCGCTTGGAGGCGAATAAGGAGGCCAAGAAGATTGTGATTCAAACTATCCAACGCGTGGCTTCTGAGACGGCAGCGGAGAATACCGTTTCTGTCTTCCATATTGAGAATGACGAAGTGAAAGGTCGTATCATCGGTCGCGAGGGACGCAATATCCGCGCATTAGAAGCAGCAACCGGTGTGGAAATCATCGTAGATGATACGCCAGAAGCAATTACACTCTCTGCTTTTGACCCTGTTCGTCGTGAGATAGCACGCTTGTCACTCCACCAATTGGTACAAGATGGTCGTATCCACCCAGCGCGTATCGAGGAAGTAGTGGCTAAGGTTACCAAGCAAGTAGAGGAGGAAATTATCGAAACAGGTAAACGCACCACCATTGACCTCGGTGTGCATGGCTTACATCCAGAGTTGATCCGTTTGGTAGGTAGAATGAAATACCGCTCGTCGTATGGACAAAACCTATTGCAACATGCGCGTGAGACGGCTAACTTATGTGCGGCGATGGCAGGCGAGTTAGGACTCAATGTTAAGGCAGCTAAGCGTGCCGGTTTATTACACGATATAGGCAAGGTATCTGACGAAGATGTAGAATTGCCACACGCAGAATTGGGTATGAAACTCTGTGAGAAATTTGGTGAAAAACCGGATATATGCAATGCAGTTGGTGCCCACCACGACGAGTGTGAGATGAAATCACTCATCGCTCCTATTGTGCAAGCATGCGATGCTATCTCTGGCGCACGCCCAGGTGCAAGACGCGAAATCGTAGAGTCTTATGTGAAGCGATTGAATGACCTCGAGAATATGGCGATGTCTTTCCAAGGTGTAGTGAAAACATATGCTCTCCAAGCAGGTCGCGAATTGCGTGTCATCGTGGGAGCAGATAAACTATCAGATAAAGATACCGAGTTGCTCTCGTTTGACTTGGCAAAGCGTATTCAGGATGAAATGACCTATCCAGGACAAGTCAAGGTGACAGTCATCCGTGAGACGCGCGCTATCAACTACGCGAAGTAATATACTTACTTGCATAATAACAAAGGACTTCCGCCTATAGGTAGAAGTCCTTTGCTAATTCTTGGTATTGTGTGCTGCGCCCGCCTTCTGCATTTTCTAATACCAACCTATCTTCTCTCAAGATGCTATCCGCCTGTTTGGTCCAAGAGAGCAATACGCGCCGTACGGGTTTGCACTCCTTACTATATACGCGCGTCACGCGCGAGAGGTATAAACCATGTGCGTCAGCAATAGTGCATACTTCGCTCTCTGCCTCGGCGGGGAGAATAATACTCAGCCTTCCCCAATCCTTAAGTAAACGCACACTATGTGCAATCAGTTCGGCATACGATAAACTATCCGTATGGCGTGCTAATTCACGCCCTTTGTCGGGATTTTTGAGACTATTATTGAAGTAGGGTGGATTGCTGATAATGAGGTCATATAGCGCTTCGTGCTGCCATTCTTGTATGGATGATAAATGTGCCTTAAGGCGCTCATTCCATGGTGATTGCGCAAAATTGACGCATGCTTGTTCATAGGCATCAGAGGCGATGTCAATAGCATCTATCTGTGCATTAGTTCGCTGGGCAATCATCAAGGCAATCAGTCCACTTCCAGTACCGATATCCAACACACTTCCTGCTGCGGGAACATCCGTCCAGCAACCTAATAGCACGCCGTCTGTACCCACTTTCATCGCGCAGCGATCATGCTGCACATGGAATTGTTTGAATGTAAAACCTGTTGATTTGCCCACGATACCTTATTTGTTTAGAAATAATTCTATGCCGTGATGGTGCTCATGTCCACAGTCACAACCCGATTGGTATTCCACCACGCAATGGATAGCCAAATAAATACCAATAAGGATGAATAAGGCAGCACAGATATGCCTAAACCATTTCTCGAAGGAACCCATCTTGTTGGTGAGATTACCGATATTGATGGCGCTATAACTCACGAGCCATGCAATCAACATAATAGGTAGTCCTGTACCTAATCCAAAGATAAATGGCATTAACCAACTCCATGCACTATGCATCGTGAGCGAGATGTCTATCATCGTGAGGAAATATACCAAGCGATGTGGACAGAACGCTATTGCGAAGAAAATACCCAATATGAATGACCATAATCCACTCGCATTGGAATCGGCATTCTGCAAGAATTTACTCACGCCATGGTCGTGCTCGTGGTGGTGACCGCTGACTAAAAGCACAATACCGCAAACGAGCATAAAACCAGCTAATATAGGTTCGCCCCAATGACTTAGTAGATGCTGAATGCTATTCGTTTGAGCACCCATGAAAAAGGGAATGCTGAGGAGTACATAGGTGGCTAATTTGCCCAAAACAAACATCGCGCCATTCATCAGCACTTTGCGTTTGTTATTGATTTCTTTATCTATGTATCCGATAGCTGTGATACTCGTCATAAGGGTGCATGGGTCCAAAATAGTGAGCAATCCAAGCACAAAAGCAGTAAAAAATTGCATAATAAGTAATATTTTTTCAAAAATATTTGCAAAGGTACGGAATTTGTTGTAATTTTGCAAACAAAAACGAAAAAATATGCGTAAATTTATTCGTTTTATACTATTCATAGCTGTGTTGAGTGCCTTTGTTGGCTGTCATTCCTTCCGAGCAGATAGTGCTCGTTTGCAGCGCCAATTGAATGAGCGGATAGCCTATGCCCAGGAGCAGACGGCAGAATTATCTGCCCTCTTAGTGCGTCATGCCCCGATGGATTCTATACGCCTCGTGGCGGAAGCAGATAGACATTTGCTTTTCTATGTGTTCAATTCGCAGCAGATGGTTTACTGGTCGAATAATTGGCTCTCGACGGACGAAGTGCTGCTGCATAGATACGATAAATGGCAGTATATGCTCTTCAAGAATGCGCATACGGTGGCATCATGGACGAAGGCCGGCGCATATAATATTCTCACCGTCATTCCAATACGCTATGAATATCCGTTGGAAACGCGTATGCTGCATAATGGTTTTGTTGAGGGTTTTGATGTGAGTGACCGCCGCGGTATTAGCAATATCAAGAATAATGATCGCATACCCATTTGTTCCCCCGCAGGCGATTATCTATTCTCTCTCACGCCGCATAAGCCATTAGCAGATAATACATCGGGCTATACATTAGCGTCGCAGTCATTTTCTTTCCGCGCTTTGTTAGAGTCAGAGGAAAATATGAGTGTGCCTTTTTGGCAGTCTCATAGTCTGCGTGTGCGTTTGTATTTTATATTGTGTATATTCTTTTTCGCTATATTGATTGTGATAGGAATAGTGGGATTTATTCGCACTAAGGGTATTCGTAATATGCGCCTTTCCACTCGTATCATGTATGTGATGCTCATGTGTGTGCTGGCGGTGTTTATTTACTTATTTGTCATGTCCATTCGCTATGTGCGTACGAATTATGAGGATCGGCAGAAGAATGATCTGCTTATCCGTTCGGAATATATCCAATCCTATCTTCGCTCGCTGTATTACTGGGATGTGACGCTCACACCCGCCCATGCGAATGGTTTGGAGATAGACTTGCATGATTTGGGCTACGATCTCAGTCAGGATGTGCATGTCTATTCCTTATCAGGCGAACTGATTGCTTCCTCTTCGCCCGAATTATTCAAAAGTGGCGTACTATCACGCCGAATGGCTCCAAATGCTATCTTTTCGCAAATGAATACTGCTGTGTATAGTGAGTATTTAGCTGATCGTCCTTATCTGGTGTCGTATGTTCCTTTTTATAATGGCGCGTTTGTGCCTATAGGATATATTGCCACCCCGTATTTCTTATCAAAACATGCACTCAATGAAGAAGTGGATGATCTATTGGCTCGTCTCCTTCCGCCGTATATAGGCATCTTGCTCTTGGTGTTACTATTCTCCTATTGGGCTGCAAGGAGCATGACAGAACCTATCTCGGTATTGACGGAAAAAATGCGGCATTTTGAGATTGGTGGCGAGCATAATCATATTGATTATCCTTATCATGATGAGTTGGGACAATTAGTGGACCGCTATAATATGCTGGTGGATAGAGTGGAAGAGTCGGCAGAACAACTTGCCAAAGCAGAACGCGAGGGAGCTTGGCAAACGATGGCACGACAAATAGCGCACGAGATCAATAATCCGCTTACGCCGATGAAACTAACGGTGCAGAGACTGCAACGCTTACATGGCACAGAGCAGTTCGAAGCCTATTTCCAAAAAGCAGGACCTATGCTTATCGAAGAAATGGATAACTTAGCCCATATAGCACAGTCGTTTTCTATTTTTGCTAAGCAACCAGAAGTGGTGTCATCGCGAGTGGATGTGGCGCGCAAACTATCGGATGTTATTATGCTCTATGCCACCAATGATGAGCAAATACCTATCCGTTATGTTGGACCTGACCAAGGAGTCTTTGTGCAGGCTGATGAGGAGCAGATAAGCCAAGTTTTTGTCAATATATTGCGCAATGCAGTCCAGGCACTGTCTAATCGCCAAATAGCGATGATGGATGCAGATAAGCAGTCCATTATAGCTCCAGATATTATCGTTTTATTGAATAATACATATTCTAAAAAAGAGATAGAAATTTCTATCTCGGATAATGGCCCTGGTATTCCAGAAGAAGCTCAGTCATCTATCTTCCGTCCGAATTTTACTACCAAATCAAATGGTAATGGTTTGGGTTTGGCAATCTCTAAGCGTATTGTGGAGGGAACGGGTGGACGTATCACTTTTGAGTCTTCGGATAAGGGCACCACTTTCTATGTGTATTTGAAGAAAAAGACAAGATAGTCCGTATCCATTATATTTCCCCACCGCCACCCATTCCGAGTGGCGGTGGATTTTTATGTTGTTTTAAGTGGATGCCAGACAATATAAAATACTTGTGATATGTGATTGAAAAGCCGTATAAATTGACAAAAAGAAACTAAATACCCCCCCTCGGCGATAAAAAGATAAAATAACAGTATAATATGTGTTAAAATATATGTTTTTTTTGAAAAATATTTGCCAGTATCAATTTTTATTAGTACCTTTGCACCGATTTTAACTCAAGGGATTAAAATCTATAGTGTTATTTATTGATCAATCATTAAATTTTTACAATTATGAAGAAAGTTTTATTTTATTTGTTAGTAGCCTGCGGTTTATTCCAAGGTTGCATAACTGTAGACCCACCCGAAGACCCACGCGATGCCTTTGTAGGCGTGTATTCTTATCAATCAGAAGGTGCTTTAGAGGCTGATTTAGGTATTACAACATTTAAATTGCCATTAGATGGCACAGGCGAGTTCACTATTAGCACAGTAGGCGAAGGAGATAAGGTGCAGATAATTGGTTTTAACGATACGATTAACGCGTCTGTTTCCGGTCAAAATCTTATTCTGGATGTCAATACAATAGCTACAACTGTAAAAGGGTATAATATGCAATTACAATTTGCGAACACCACTGCTACATTGACAGACAATATTTTGAATTGGCAAACAGACTTAGAGGCTATTGTTAGTGTTGCTGGTATGAGTATGCGTGTAGGTGGTCAGTTGACAATGAACGCGACCAACCTTGTTAAGACAGAATAAATTCCCACCGCCACCCATCATGAGTGGCGGTGGTTTGATGAAAAATCAAAATCCCAAGTTTTTCCCCAAGTCAAAAATTTGCATATGTGCAATTTTTCTTGTATCTTTGCAGCAAAATCCTAAGTGAGGATGCAATATATTTCTTGTATAACTAATAAAAATTATTACGACTATGAACAGATTAATAAATTGTTTTTCAGTAAATGTGACTAAACTTTTTCTTTTGTCAGTATTTACTATTGCATTGATGGCATGCGAACGAAATAATCCTTCACAAGCATTTGTAGGTACATGGGAACCAGTTGGCTATGAGGAATGTGATATATTCGTAATCACAAGTGATTCTATTAAAGCAATCACATGTGTTACAAAAGAAGAACATCTACAATCACATTACACAATGTTAAATGATAGCATTGCTAAATTAGAACGCACTTGGTTGATGCGTCCCGATATTTCAAGTGATCTTTTTTATGCAGAAGTTCCTATGTATATCGACAATGAGGGGTATCTTATTATTAAAAATTTTCACATCGTTGGGGAGTTGGCTGAAGTGTACCCAAACTATACCCACTTAAAATTAAGAAAAGTGAACTAATAAGCAATTCGCCTAATCTAAACTTCCACCGCTGCTCATCCCGAGTGGCGGTTTTTTTTGAAGTAACTATCGTCCCGTATGTCTCTCGTATCCGTCCTGTATGTCTCTCGTATCCGTCCCGTATGTCTCATTCCGCTTAGCATTCTCCACCGTTCGCATCTCGTTCGCATCCTGAACATCACAATAGGGTGCATGGCGGATGCATGGCGCATCGCTCCAATAACACCACCACATCGCGACCTCACCGCGACCTCACCACGACCTCACCGTGACCTCACCGCGACCACACAATACCCTGACTAAACCTTGACTAAACCTGAAAAAGGTTGACTCGAAAACTGAGTTAGAATCTTAAAAATCGTAAACTTTTGACTCGATACCTAAAAAGGTTGACAGGAGTACGAAAAAGGTTTACTAATTTGAAAGACGCCACAAAGATACAACAAAAAACTGACATATGCAAATATGCACATATTAACAATGCAAATTAGTCATTAAACCTATACCTCTAACTTTTGAAAATTATTGGTTACTTCATACACCTGCGCAGGTGTGCGCATTTCGAGGTTGATATGAGGGCGTAATGTATTATAGGTGCGTACGGCATGATCCACTAGCGGCCAAGCCTCTTGCAATGTCCGCGGTGTTGGCAGCGGTTCAAGAAACTCATTCTTGATAATGCCATTTACGCGTTCCGCCAAGCCGTTGTCCGTTGGATTGCTGTCTTCGGTCATGCTGATGCGTATGTGATGCGCTTTAAGCAGCAATGTGTAGTCGTCACAGCAGTACTGCACACCACGGTCTGAATGATGGATGGTTCCGCAAAGGTTGCCTCCACCTGCATAGGCAATAGCCTGCTGCAAAGCCTCTATAGTGTATTTGGCTTCCAGGGTTGGTGATAGTACATAACCGATAATCATGCGCGAGAAAGCGTCCGTCACAAGATGTAGATAACAGAACTTATCTTCTGTGGTGTAAATATAGGTTATATCGCTCACCCACA
>CALATT010000114.1 GCA_937891905.1 uncultured Bacteroidales bacterium
CAGCGTGTGATCGATGCTTTTGAATCCAATGGCAATCAGTCCATACCAACCTATGGCGCGGTGATTGGTACCTACCAACTCACCGATATGGAAGGAAATATCCTGCCGCCAGGCGTGATTGACCACCGCGAGTGGACGGATGATAATGGTCGTAATAATGCATTGCGAATCAATGGTTTGGGTGCGCCAAGAGCCTTCTATGTACCACTACTGCGCCAAATAGATTTCCCTACCACTAAGTACGGTGAAGATTACGCAGTTATGCTGCGTATATGCCGCGATTGGCGCATCGGACGCATCTACGAAGTGGTGTACGACTGCCGCAGATGGGAAGATAATTCCGATGCTAACTGCGACATCATTGCCATGAACCGCAATAACCAATACAAAGACTGGTTGCGCACAAGCGAACTTCTCGCCCGACTCAAAAGGGTAAATGGTAAATAGTAATAGTAAATGGTACTTGGTACTTGGTAAATGGTAAATATCAAAATCGGTATACTCACAGCGCCGCGGATTGAATACGAGCAGCGCGAAAGCACATTCGTTCTTAAGAATGTGCGTATCGGTATTGGTTTTCATTGGGATAGATACGAGAACCAAGAGTTTAGCGGCATGCTCACCATCCGTGATAACGAGGATGGTACACAAACAGCTATCAATACCCTCGATTTAGAAGAATACCTCTGTTCGGTCATCTCCTCCGAGATGAATGCTAATAGTCCAATGGAGTTGCTCAAAGCCCATGCCGTCATCAGTCGTAGTTGGGCGATACGCGCCATGGAGCAGCATTTGCATGATGGCTACCATGTGTGCGCTGACGACCATTGCCAGCGATACGAAGGGCTGCGCCGTATGAACGAACGAGCCGTTGCTGCTGTGCGCGCCACCGCAGGACAAGTGCTTGGCTATGACGGAGAGATATGTGACTGCCGCTACCATAAATGCTGCGGAGGTAAGACGGAAATATGGCGTACCTGTTGGGAAAATATCGATGTGCCATACATCCAATCCGTTGATTGCCCATACTGCAATCCACACTCACCGCGCGTACGCCAACTACTCACCACTGCGCTCAATGACTATGACCAAGAGACACTTGATTTTCATGATTGGCAAGTGAAGTACACGGAGGCAGAATTAGATGAAATCATTCGCCTCAAAACGAATACCGATTACGGACATATACTTGCTCTTGAACCCCTCCATCGTGGTATGTCAGGACGAATAGATAACCTGCGTATCGTGGGCACGAAGCAAACACAGACGATTGGTAAGGAACTCACTATCCGCTATGCACTGAGCCGTAAATGCTTGTATAGTAGTTGGTTTGACATCCACCATACCGATGGGCAATGGATACTCACGGGTCACGGATGGGGTCATGGCGCAGGTCTATGCCAAATAGGTGCGGCCGTCATGGCTGCCGAAGGAAAAGGATACGATGAGATTCTCACTCATTACTACCCCGGAGCAAGTTTAGTGGTAAATCGTATATCGTAAATCGTACATGGTACATCCTCAATGCTCCATATCCCAATTAGCTTTGCAGCGCAAGCAATATGCCCACTTGTCAGACGATGAGTGGCGGTGGATGTTGCAGCAAGTGGAAGGACGCCAACGCACCGCTGACAAACTGCCCACTTTTGCTACTATTGATGATTGGTGGTATCCTGTGCGCCTCAGTTGTGAGCAATGTTCGTCAGAACAAACGGCGAGGTATAAGGCGGAACTGATACAAGCACTACCTAATACCACTTTTGCAGACCTTACAGGTGGGTATGGCGTGGATACACTCTTTCTTAGCACACACTTTTCTCACACCGATTATGTAGAGCAAAATGCGGAACTATGCCGCATTATGCAGCATAATAAAGACCTATGGAGTAGGGCACAGCAGTGTAATACCACTATCGATGTGCATAACACCTCTGCGGAATATTTCCTGCAGCATGCAGGGCAATACGATTTAATCTTCGTGGACCCTGCCCGCCGAGATTCGCATGGTGGCAAAGTGTTTCGATTGGAAGACTGCACACCTAATATGGTGACGCTTTTGCCGTCACTGCTGCAGCACCTCACACCCAACGGGCGTATTATGCTCAAACTATCCCCTATGCTGGATATCACCCAAGCCCTCTCCTCTCTCACTACTCACTACTCATTTCTCACTACTCATTACTGGCAAGTATTTGTTGTGGCGGTGAAGAATGAAGTGAAGGAGGTGCTCCTACTAAGCCAACCCACAGAGCAATCCATCATCACGGCCATCGATTTAGCGCAACCTGAGCAATCCTTCTCCTTCAACCCTAAGGACCTTAAAGACCTTAAAGACCCTAAGGACCTTAAGGACCTTACTTCTTTTTCTTACCTCTACGAACCCAATGCTGCTATCCTCAAAGCGGGTGGGTATAGGTATATAGCGGAGCGCTTTGGCGTGCATAAACTGGATAATAACACCCATCTCTTTGTTTCAGACCAAGTAGTTGATAATTTCCCTGGCAGAGTGTGGCTGATAGACCAGCTTGTGCGTGACCGTAAGGACCTGCCTTCTACACTCACGCAAGCGAATATCCTTACGCGCAATCATCCCTTGACGCCAGACCAACTAAAAAAGAAACTGCACCTCCGTGATGGAGGCGCAGCATATATCATTGGTGCGCGTGTGGCGGGCAAACCCGTACTTTTCCTCGCGCATCGTCTATAATCAGATTAGTCACTCCGCGCAGCGACCCATCATATCGTATCTCTTTCCACTTCGCATAATATAGAGACTACCATCGATGAGTACCTTTGTACTTTGTACTTCGTCCCTTTGTACTTGCTCCACACCCGTGTTATTCGGCGCTATCTCTATGCTCGCACCTAAATCGTTCCATCCTGTCTCTGCATTCCATACATCCTTGTTGGCAAAGCGAATAGCATAGCGAGCATCTTTGGCGATAGACGCATACGCGTCTGGCATATGCAAGTAGAGGTGGTATGTACCTGCTGCAATAGAGGCATCAATGGCTAATCCGCAGTCGATGCGTATCGTACCTGCCTCGTATGTCCATTGGCGTGGGTCAGTGGGCAATGGTAGCGAATAGGTGTTGGTGGTTGACTGCAATACCAGATATGCCGTACGCGCGTTATATAAAGGAGCATAACCTACATTCTTGAGCTCAATATTCACTTTCATCGTCTGACCTATATAGGCTTTCTCTTCCCATCGAGAAGAAATCAATTGGAAGCGGTAACCCATATCTCTATTCAAATTATCAAAGATACCTGATGAACGCCACAAGTTGGTTACTTGCGTAGCGTATTCTGCGCCGCAGAAAGACCAATGGTATTCGCGCATCTCTTTCTCTGCATTGGTATATACTTTCTTGGCTAATGACGAACTCTCCACATTCGTCTCACCGCCATTAGGTACATAAAGCGTCTCCTTGGCTATGTAGGCACGCAATACAGGGTCGTCATCTTCGCCCTCGCCATCACGACCATATGTGCCGTCATTTCCCCAGTCGTTGAGAAAAGCATCGTTGTGATGACCTATCTTGGCGCGAGCAGAACCATCGTGGGCTGTCTCGGCTGTCAGCGTCTTCTCATCGCCGAGGTATTGCGTCTTAATCAGTGGGTAGCGAACCAATAAGTGGCGGTCAGAAGGACAAGCGTCTATCAAACTCTCCAAGATAGCACGGCGGTTACTATTCAACTGCTGTGTCTCGTTGCCATGGTTCTTACTATAATACCATTCGCCCCATTGGCCTACGAATCCTGCTTCGAGCACATAGATCACATCGGCGTTCTTGGCTAAGTGTGGTTTGAGTTGCGCCAAATGGGCTTGTGTCTGCGCGAGCGTGGCGTCATCTTTATTGGACTCGCAGTATGCAAAACGCAGCACACACTTAAATCCATACTTGCGCAATATTTGCATGTCTGCGTCAAAACCATTCAGCACTTTCTCGCTCAGCGCTTTGGTGCGGTAGTTGGTGAGGTAATACACTAATACCACCAATCGTTGGGTTTCGCGTTCGCCCTCGTCGTGGAAGAACCATTCTTGATCTCCATCAAGGATAGAGGGATTGGACTCAGATACCACATCATTGATTTGATCTGTGAATCCTCGTTCGGGGTTCGGGAAGATTGTTTCGTTGTCTGGAGTGTAGTTCACCACACCCGCATGCATGCTTAGCGATAGGACGCTAACTGCCAAGATACCTAAAATCTTTTTCATACTATAGTGATTGTATTAATCTAATATTCCCCAAATACATCCATTCCAAAGGCCTGCGTAAAAGCATCCTCCGCGCGTAGTTTTTCCGCTGTGTCCAGTCGCACTCCTTGCCCTTTGGGGAACATGAGCAATATGCGGTCGCTGAGTGATAAAGCCAATTCCAACTCATGCGTAGAGATAAGGATTGTCTTGCCTTGCTCGTGTGCCAAACGGCGAAGTAAGCGTAGGATAAGTATGCGGTGTGGTAGGTCTAAATGGGCGGTGGGTTCGTCCAATAGGATGATTGGCGTCTGTTGTGCCAGCGCCTTGGCTATCAGGATACGCTGTTTCTCGCCATCTGAATGGGCGTTGAAGAATGTATCCATTGCTTCAGCATCTATCCCCACTTGCTCTAAGGATTCGGTGATGATACGCTCGTCCTCTTGATTTAGGCCGTCTAAGAAAGAGGTATATGGATAGCGCCCCAATGCCACCACATCATGCACCGTGGTGTTCTCCATCGATAAGCGCTCTGTCAGCACCAATGCAATCTTATTCTCACTACTCACTACTCCCTTCTCACTACTCACTGCCTCTTGCAGTCCTGCGAGTGTGCGCAGCAGTGTGGACTTGCCGCAACCATTAGGCCCCAACATACAAACCATCTCGCCTGCGTGAAGCGAGAAACTTAGGTTGCGCTGGATGATGGTGGGTTCGCCACCGCGCGTGTTCTTGTAACCTATAGTCAGATTATTCGTAGAAATAGACTCTTTGTACACGGCGACTGACGGATGTTAGTATTTCGTATGGAATAGTGCCGAGTAGGTCGGCTAAGTGTTGAAGCGGTTGTTTATCGCCAAAGATCTCCACATTGTCTCCCACTTGGGCGTCTGTACCTGTGATGTCTATCATCGCTTGGTCCATGCATATATTGCCCACTACAGGGCATTTCTGTCCGCGTACAATCACTTCGCCTGCGTAGTTGGATAATCGTCTATCGAATCCGTCTGCATAACCAATTGGGATCACTGCGATAGTGCGTGCTTCGGTGAGTGTGGTGTGCCGGCCGTAACCTATCGTCTCGCCTGCTGGCACGGTCTTGATAGATAGAATAGTAGTGCGCAGCGTGCATACATTGCGCAGCGGAGTGCCCGCGAATGAAATGCCGTACATACCGATACCTATGCGGCACATATCGAAATGATATTCAGGGAATCGCTCTATACCTGCTGTATTGCAAATATGCTTCAAAATCTTTTCTTCCTTCGTCCCTCGTCCCTCGTACATCGTACATTGTACATCCTCTACGCATGCGGAGAAATACGCTGCTTGCTGGTGGGTGAAAGCATCGAACTGCGCCTCGTCGCTGCCTGCTAAGTGTGAGAAGATAGAGCGCACGCGTACGGCTTTCTGGGTGCTGAGGCGTGCTGCGAGTGTCTCCATCTCTTCGCGGTAAAAACCAAGGCGGTGCATACCCGAATCAATCTTGATATGAATAGGGTAGTGGTCTATTCCTTTGGCTTCCACGGTTTGGATAATATTCTCCAGTGATTGGAAGGAGTATATGTTCGGTTCAAGGTTATTCTCTATGATAGCATCCATTGCGCTCACTTCAGGGTCCATCACCACGATAGGCAATGTGATACCTGCTTTGCGCAATTCTACACCCTCGTCTGCCACAGCCACTGCCAGGTAATCCACCAGTGTTTGGCCCTCTGCTGTCTTGGCTGCTTGGAGTGCTTTGCTCACCTCTACGCTACCTGCACCATAGGCGAAAGCTTTCACCATGCACATCAGGCGCGTCTCAGGGCGAAGCAAACGGCGGAAAGAACGCACATTATCTGTCAGTGCGGATAGGTTGACTGCCAGTACCGTCTCGTGTGTCTGCTGCATAATACGCTTGCTGATAGTCTCTTCATCATATCCCAATGCGCGCATTACGGCTGCACAGGTGCGGGCGTTCTGGTGCGTTGGATCTTCTATCACCTGCTCGGAATGAATGAATAACTTCATTTTCTCCTCGCGTTTCTGCTCAAGCGATACGAAGTTCTCTCCGTGTTCTTGACCTATATAAGTGACCACACCTATCGTTGGGCGTATCATCTTCTCTAATCGCTCCATTTCCCCAGGTTGTGAGATGCCTGCCTCAAAAATACACAATGTTGGTTTCTCGTCCTTCGTCCTTCGTACATCGTACATGGTACATCGTACATCTTCTACTTCCCAAACACTCAGCGGAACGCCTATCTGTGAGTTGTAGGACTTAGGCGAGCGGATAACATGGTAATCGTCTTTGAGTAATTGATACAACCATTCTTTGACTACCGTCTTTCCGTTCGAACCCGTTATGCCTATCACTATCCCGTCAAACTGGTTGCGTATATGTGCAGCCAATTGCTGTAGTGCTGCAATACTATCGCCCACTACGAATGCCTGCACGCCTTTTGCTTGCAACTCAGGTATATAGTTGGCTCCGTCGTTGCTGGCTGTCTTGATAGCAAAAAAGAGGGTAGCTGCAGCTTTCTCTTGCTTCAACTCGCGGCTATCTGTCAGCAGATAGTGGATATCGAGGTGGTCGTCACCTCTCACTTCTGCGCATGTGCCAATCACTTTTTTTATCTCGGATAGTAGCATAGTTTTCCAATTACGGCTGCAAATTTACAACTTTTTTTGCATATGTGCAAATTTTTTACTACCTTTGCAGCCGATTTAAGAAAATATCACAACAAACACCATATTAGTGCCTTGTCTGACAGTTGTGAGTTGGACGGGCGTAAACATTTGTAGGTTTATCAATATGATTAAAATTCAATTTCCTGACGGAGGAATCCGTGAGTACGAGAGTGGAATCACCCCTCTCCAAGTAGCTGAATCTATCAGCACTCGTTTGGCGCAAGATATCCTTGTGGCTTCTATCAAAAACAATGACGCAGAGGAGTTCCAAATAGTGGAACTCAATCAACCCCTCACCGCCGACTGTGCTATCAAACTGCATAAGTGGGATGATGCTGAGGCTAAGCATGCTTTCTGGCATACCTCTTCTCACCTCATGGCCGAGGCGCTGCAAGAGCTCTATCCTGGTATCCAATTCGGTATCGGACCTGCTATCGAGAATGGTTTCTATTACGATGTGATGCCAGCCGAAGGACAAACCATCAAGGACTCTGACTTCCCTGCTATCGAAGCCAAGATGATGGAACTTCGCGCTAAGAAAGAGCAACTCTGCAAGCAGGCTATCTCCAAAGCAGACGCACTCGACCAGTTCGGCGCGAAAGGACAGACATATAAATGCGAACTCATCTCAGAGTTAGAGGACGGACATATCACCACCTATACACAAGGTGCGTTCACCGACCTCTGTAGAGGTCCGCACTTGGTTTCTACCGAACCTATCAAGGCTATCAAAGTACTCAGTTGTGCTGCCGCTTACTGGCGTGGCGATGAGACACGCCCAATGATGACGCGCGTCTATGCTATCTCTTTCCCTAAGAAAAACATGCTCGATGAGTATCTCACACTCTTGGAGGAAGCTAAGAAACGCGACCACCGTAAGATTGGTAAAGAGCTCGACCTCTTTATGTTCTCTGAGACAGTAGGCAAGGGATTGCCTATCTGGTTGCCAAAAGGCACAGCATTGCGCTTGCGATTAGAGGATTTCCTCAAGAAAATACAAAAGCGCTACGGAT
>CALATT010000115.1 GCA_937891905.1 uncultured Bacteroidales bacterium
TCGAACCCAGGACCCCATCCTTAAAAGGGATGTGCTCTACCTGCTGAGCTACTGATTCCCGGCTTTTGGTCAAAAGCGGGTGCAAAGGTACTACATTTTTTTGACATACGCAAATATTTTTAAAGAAAAATAACATTTTAGGGTATTTTACCCGTTCTTTATGCAACTAAAACTAACATATCATCGCCGAAAAACCACCCAAACGCGTGTGGGAAACATTTTTATTGGTTCGGACTACCCTATTCGCATCCAAACGATGGCGAATACTTCCACGAACGATATAGACGCCTCAGTAGAGCAAACACGGCGCTGTATTGAATCGGGTGCTGAACTGCTTCGTTTCACTACGCAGGGCATACGCGAAGTGGAGTCATTGCGCGAGATACATGCGCAGGTATTGACAGCCGTTCCATTGGTAGCGGATGTTCATTTCCAAGCAGATGTGGCGGACGCAGCAGCGCAAGTGGTGGAGAAAGTGCGAATCAATCCAGGTAACTATATTGACCCCGCGCGTAAGTTCAAGCATATAGACTACACGGACAATGAATACCATGCGGAACTGCAACGCTTAGAAGCGCGCTTCATCCGTCTCTTGGATATTTGCAAGGAGCACCAAACGGCTATTCGTTTGGGCGTCAATCATGGTTCGCTCAGCGATCGTATCATGAGTCGCTACGGCGACACGCCTGCGGGTATGGTGGAGAGCGTGATGGAATTCTTACGCGTAGCCACACAGCAGCAGTTCGCGAATATTGTCATCTCTATCAAAGCCAGCAACACACGCGTCATGGTGGAGACAGTACGCCTATTGGTGAAGCAGATGGATAAAGAGCATATGGCGTATCCGCTGCACTTGGGTGTGACGGAGGCTGGAGAAGGAGAAGATGGGCGTATCAAGTCGGCAGTGGGTATCGGTGCATTATTGGCAGAAGGGATAGGCGATACTATCCGAGTTAGTCTAAGCGAAGCGCCAGAGAACGAAATACCCGTTGCGCAGCAGTTAGCCAATTATTTTGCAGACGAAGACTCTCCTCGCTATGACGGAACTATCATCACTGAGGTATTAGACCAGATTGGCAGCGAAGCAGAGATTCGTTATTCTTCGTTAGAAGATGACTGGAGTATTTTCTGCTTGCAAGCAGCGGCAGAGACGGGAAGGTTATTATGGGATTATGATGCTAAAGAACTAACACTTATCAATCCTAATTTCTCGGAAGCACAACTCACACAACTCAGCAAGGACATTCTGCAAGCCGCGCGCGTACGCATATATAAAACGGAATATATATCTTGCCCAGGGTGTGGACGAACCCTCTTCGAATTGGAAGAGACTATCCGTCAAGTCAAAGCCGCTACGAAGCATCTCACGGGACTCAAGATAGCCATTATGGGATGTATCGTCAATGGTCCAGGTGAAATGGCGGACGCCGACTACGGATATGTAGGTGCAGGCAGAGGACGCATCAGTCTCTATAGAGGCAAAGAGTGTATTCTAAAGAATATATCACAAGAAGAGGCGGTAGAGCAACTACTCGCCCTTATCGAAGCAGATAAAAACGAAAACTAACATATAACATATAACATACAACATATAACATACAACATTTAACATACAACATTTAACACATTTAACTAATATTATGCAAAAAAGTCCATTACAAATTGCTCGTCAGGCATATCAGCCTAAGATGCCTGTGGCATTACAAGGAGCAGTACGCCTTGTAGAAGGCGAGAAAACACAATCCGTAGCAGATCAAGAGGAGATTGCTAAACTATTCCCAAACACCTACGGTCTGCCACTAATCACTATGGAGCCAACCACTGGCAACAACCATTGTGCAGAACCATTCAATGTAGGTGTCATCCTTTCTGGTGGTCAAGCGCCTGGTGGTCACAATGTGATATCTGGTCTCTATGACGGTTTGAAAGCCATCAACCCAGAGAACAAACTATATGGTTTCCTCGGAGGTCCAAGCGGTTTGATTGACGGCAAATACCAAGAACTCACAGGAGAGATTATTGACGAATACCGCAATACAGGTGGTTTCGATATTATCGGTTCAGGTCGTACCAAATTAGAGGAAACTTGGCAGTTTGATAACGGTATTGAGATTTGCAATCAATTGGGTATCAAGGCTATCGTAATCATTGGTGGTGATGATAGCAATACCAATGCGTGCGTATTGGCTGAGTACTATCTCCAAAAACAATGTGGTATCCAAGTGATTGGTTGCCCAAAGACTATTGACGGTGACCTCAAGAATGATATGATTGAGACATCTTTTGGTTTTGATACAGCTTGTAAGGTATATAGCGAGTTGATTGGTAATATCCAGCGCGATGCTAACTCTGCTAAGAAATACTGGCATTTCATCCGTTTGATGGGTCGTAGCGCGAGCCATATTGCACTCGAATGCGCATTGCAGAGCCAACCAAATATCTGCCTAATCAGCGAGGAAGTGGAGGCTAAGCAAATGACACTCAACGAGGTAGTAGAAGAGATCGTAAAAGTGATTGTTCTTCGTGCTAACGCAGGTCTCAATTTCGGTACTATCCTCATCCCAGAAGGACTGATTGAGTTCATTCCAGCCATGCGTGTACTCATCCAAGAGTTGAACGACTTATTGGCTGACAATGAGGAGGTTGCTTCGTTGGATGGCGACGAGGCTAAACGCGAGTATGTGAAGTCTATGCTCACTCCAGCGTCATGCGAGCTCTATCGCTCTTTGCCAA
>CALATT010000116.1 GCA_937891905.1 uncultured Bacteroidales bacterium
ATTTTGCATCCAAGCTGAACAAGAATTGTCAGCCTGAACTTTCGTTTTATGAAAAGGTGGTGTGACTGTGGATATTCGCAGAGGTCAGGTATGGTGGTGGAATTGCCCGCATCACAATCGCAAGCACATTCAAGAAGGAAAGAGACCTGTCGTTGTAGTGTCTAACAATACCTGCAATAAAGCGTCTCCGGTGATAACAGTCGTACCTCTTACGACCAGTGTCAAGCGCCCTTATCCTCAGCAAGTTCCCATAATTTTTCAAGAGAGCGTATCCATCGCAATCGCGGATCAGTTAACATCCATCCCAGTGAGCGAGTTGGAAAACTGCGTATGCACACTTTGTGATTTTCAGATGGATCAGATTGACAGAGCCATTGCTGTTCAGCTGAGCCTCGTCCTCGCACATGATCAGTCCTATGCAGCATCTCCAAAGAAAAATGAAGGTGAGTGAACATGGCACTAGTTAAAGCCAAAACAGTCGTAGAGGAAAGACCTGTCACATATGACGACGCAATAGCGGAGAAGATACAACGCCGCAGATATCAAATACTTGTCCATTCTCTTCTGTACTATGAACTGGACATGAACCTAGTTTCTGATTCTCAGTGGGCGGAATGGGGAAAGGAGCTGGCCACGCTCCAAACCACTTATCCGGATATCGCGTCTCGTGTAATATTCGCTGAAGCGTTCAAAGGCTTTGACGGCAGTACAGGGTTCCATCTCCCGTACAACGATGAGCAAGTGGTAAATATAGCCTATCGCCTGTTGAAGCAGGAGAGAAGCGCAGAGAGTGCGGATGCGTTACACAAATTACGGTACGGGGTACGGCGAGTACCGTCTGAGTACGATAGCTACAAGAAAAAGTCGCATACTGTAAAATCAGAGCCAATTAAGAAAGAGGTGAAACCTATTGAGCAAAAACCAAGGAAAGGACTATTCAGCGTCCCAAGAACATGATATCGCTCGTTTGCTCGGAGGTCGTGTTCAAAGTAATTCAGGAGGTACACGATTTGGCGGAGGAGATGTTCATACAGAGCAGTTCTTCATTGAAGCAAAAACTCCTACAAAAGAGCAGACATCTTTTTCCATTAAGAGGGACTGGATTTCCAAGATGTCCGAACAGGCATTTGAGCAAGGCAAGTACAATTATGCCCTGGCATTTAGATTTGCTCCTGATGGAAATGATTACTTCGTTATTAACTCTCGCCTTATGCGTGAGCTTGTCAAATACTTAGAAGGAAAGGAGTAAGAGACTGATGAAGTGGGTTGTTTTGCTAATCGTTGCTCTAATCATAGGCTTGGTTCTATGGGCCTTGTGCGATATATCTGGTTACTGGTCTGATCAGGAGCGTAAAGACGATCTTAATCAGGAGGAGTGAAGCTATATGGCCAGAAGAAATTTTATTCATCGCAAGCATTTGTCTCTTCTGAGGATTTACTTCAGAAAGAAAGGATGGACACTTCTGGAGCCTAAAGGCTTTTGGGAAGTATTCAGAGCAACTCATCCTGATTACAATAGACCTGTAATTGTATACAAGAGCTCCAATCCAGAGCACTTTACGATTGATGATCGTGATTCTAAAATCTTCCAAGCATTTATTCAGTGGACAAAAGACAGTTCTAAAGGATTTCGCACATTCAATACCGGTATTCCTCAATAAATTTATTCAATGACGCAACCGAGCGTTATATAAAAACTAAATCAAAGGAGAAATTTGAAATGAAAAACCTGGAAAAGAAAATCGATCTGTTGGTGTCTTTAGCTCTGGCTTCTGATGACGAGAGCCGCAATAAGCTGAAAGAGGAGTTGGCGGAGATTGTGAAGGGAGCACAGTCCGAGGTTACACCTCCTGTAACAATCGAAGAAGAAGTCTACGATGTTCTGCAGAAGCTTGGCGTTCCTTCTGCTCTTAGCGGCCACAGCAGACTTGCATATGCTATCTGCCAGGCACTCGAGGAGCCCTGGCTGGTCAATGCTATCACAAAGTGCCTGTATCCCCAGGTTGCAAAAGCTTTCAACACCACACCAAGTCGTGTGGAGCGTGCCATCCGTCATGCTATTGAGGTAGCTTGGGACCGTTGCGATTCCGATGTAATTCAGGAGTATTTTGGAAACACAATTTCCTTGAACACTGGCAGGCCTACAAACTCCGAGTTCATTTCCCAGGTTGCTCTCCACATTCGCCGTAAACGGGCTTGTCGGTAATCCAGTTGATATCACATAGAAAGGGGGCTTAAAATGAGGTGGATTAACTTTCCTGATGGTAGCAAGTATACACTGGCAGTTGATATTCAGAAGCTTGCAGAAGAGCATGGTTATGTCGTACCCTGTGAATCTGATGGAACTCGTCATCCCGGCACTGATTGCAATTCGAAGATGCGAACCATTGTCAAGGATGCAGGTCTTCGTCGCACTTTCCGAATAACTGACCAGTCTGTTGTAGATGTTCGAGTGGAGGACACTCCTGTCAATATTGCGTTTATCCGCTGGTTGGTAGATAACGGAATCGTAAGTGATTCTTATCTGAAGATAGGAACCATTCAGCTCTACTCAGAAGAAGCTGTAAATGCTCTGATTTCGGTTATGCTCAAAACCCAGATTGAGTACGATATTGAAGACGACGAGGTATGGGAGTGCGGAATGCTCATAACCAAGCGAAGTCATAATTTTGAGAAGAAAAAGAACAGACCCAAAGCGTCTTTGTTCAACAAATAAGGAGGAATCATTCATGGCTAAAACCACGCTGGCCGTCAAATATCGGCCCAAGTCCTTCGATGATGTTGTAGAACAGCAAGCCATCAAGGACATTCTCACAGATCAAATTAAAACTGGCACATTTCAGCATTCTTATCTGTTCTGCGGTCCTGCCGGATGTGGTAAGACCACTGCCGCCCGTATTTTTGCCAACGACATTAACGGGGGCAAGGGTAATCCTATCGAGGTCGACGCCGCATCCAATAACGGTGTAGACAATGTAAGAGAGATCATTGAAGGCGCTCGTCGTAAGCCTCTCGACAGTGACTACAAGGTGTACATCATCGACGAGTGTCATATGTTGTCCACCGGCGCTTGGAACGCCATGCTGAAGCTCCTGGAGGAGCCTCCGAAGACCACAGTATTCATCATGTGTACCACCGACCCACAGAAGATTCCTGCAACTATCTTGTCTCGTGTACAGCGGTACAATTTCAGCAAGATCTCTTTGGACAACATCATCAATCGTCTGAAGAACATCGTGGATTGGGAAGCCGCTGAGCTGGAGCACGAAGCCGGAGTGGTTGATTCGTACACATACACCGATGAAGCTATTCAGTACATCGCAAAGCTGGCTGACGGTGGTATGCGTGATGCTATCACGATGATGGACAAGTGCCTGTCTCTCGATCCGGACCTTACCGTAGAGTCCGTTGTCCGTGCTCTGGGTACTGTAGACTACCACACGCACTTCGAGCTCCTGTTCCTGTTGGAGACAAGAGGTCATGACTCCGCTGTTAAGGTCATCGAAGATGTTTACAACAGCGGCAAGGACCTGAAGCAGTTCATCAAGCAGTTCCAGTATTTCGTCCTGGATGTGTGCAAGTACAAGATGTTCAGAGACTTCAAGTACATCAGCATCCCCGCTCTTCCTGAGTATAAGGATAAGCTGGAGGACGAAGATCTGGATATGGCC
>CALATT010000117.1 GCA_937891905.1 uncultured Bacteroidales bacterium
TACGCTCAAGGCCGCGTAGGCCGATAATTACGAATTATCAAACGGCAGTGTTTATCTTGGTTTATTTTCCATCATAATCACACACATCGAGTTTTTGATTACCTAAAAAAAAGTTTTCTCTATTTTCATTTTGTTTTCTTTATTTTTGTTTAAGTAATATCCAATACCACGCGAAAAAGCACCTTAATTGCAAACTGAATATTACAATTTCTACAAAAATCGTCAATTATTCCACATTTATTATTTAAAAAATCCGTACCTTTGCACGCTGTTTTATTTTACGCGTGCTATACGCGTATATATCAGCCCCAAAAACGAATAATACTAGTCCTCTAGTTTGCTAGCCCCCTAGTTCCCTAGTCCCCTAGTCCACTAGTTAACTAGAAAAAAAATACCAATAAAACAAAGAATATATGGCACGAATGAATGAAAATGGTTTTATAGAGAAGGGTAGCAACTACCGTAGTCTCATTTTCTATAAAAAGACCAAAGTGCTTTATGATATGACTTTTTGGTTCAAAAATAAATATCTCTCTCATGGCGACCGCACGCAGGATCAGATGGTTCAGGCGGCTCGCAGCGGGAAGCAGAATATAGCAGAGGGAGTAGAGGATGGGTTGTTAAGTGCAGAGATGGAACTTAAGTTGGTGAATGTGGCTCGCGCGAGTTTAGTGGAGTTGAGAGAAGATTATGAGGATTATCTAATGGCTCATAGACTTTTGCGTTGGGATGCGTCGCACGACCGATACAAAAAAATGGTTGATTATTGCTATGCTCATAATGAGTTAGCGGATTATCAAAAATACTATGAGCAATGGAGTGAGGAGGAATTTTGTAATGTAGCGTTAACCCTGTTGCATCAAGCGGATAGAGGAATGTGTAACTGGCTACAAGTCAAGGAGAGAGTATTTATAGAGAGTGGTGGTATTCGTGAGAAGATGTCCCAAGCCCGCCGCACCGCCAGAGAAAAAGACAAGCAATAATTGATAATTTACTAGTCCCCTAGTTCGCTAGTCCACTAGTTAGCTAGTTAACTAGTTCGCTAGTCCACTAGTTATTACGAATAACAATAAAAAAACACACAATATGATGAAAGCATTTTCATTCCTGACGATTTTAGAGAGTTTGAGTAAAAAACTATCCATTTTGCGAACCAAAATGCATAGTGATGATTTACGAGTCGATTACGAGTCAATTACGAGTCAATTACGGGTTAGTAGGCCTTTTTCACGCACCTCTTTTGACCTCTCTCACCGCGTTTCTCACTTCGCGGCTATCCTCACTATACTCTTTACTATAGGTGTAGGTAGTGTGTCTGCACAGGAGACGGTGGTATTTGAAGGTGATAATTTAAAAGTCACAAGTGATACTTCAATCACGGTGAGCGGCGTGACTTTGAGTACTTCTGACATGTCTAACTTATCAGCTGGTAGTTCCGGAAAAACTTTTACACTGAAGAGTGAAAATGCTATATCTGAGGTTAAGATAACGATGAGTGGGGCAAACAATCGTTATAAAGCAAGTGACATAACTGATGAGAATGGTAATGAATGTTGTACTTCGTGTACTCGTAACGACAAGGTATATACATGTTCGTTCTCTACTCCGCAAAAAACTATCAATTTTAAAAATAGTGGCGGTGGTGTGACAATAACAAAATTAGAAATAACTCTTTCTTCTGCCCAAGACCCAGATCCAGACCAACCTGGTACAGGTGGAGAAGTGGATAGCGATGGTTGTACAAAGATTTTTTGGTTTGCAAAAGCCGCCGACGCTACTGAAGAAGGAGTAGAAAATAACACATCAACATTCAAAAATGTTAAATCAGGCAGTAGTAGTATGTCCGGAACTATTGAGATTGACGGGGAAGAATACAAGGTAACAGGACGAGGAGATAATGGTAAACCTGCAATTGAGTTTACTGTCCCAGAAGGTAAAACAGCAACATTGTATGGTTTGGCTTCTTCAAGTGGAAGTTCAGCAAGAACAATAACACTGAAATCAACTAACTATGAGCAAACTCAACAGACGGCAGCAAGTAGTAGTAAAGCGGCCAAGATAGAGTTTACAAATATGTCAGCAGGTACATATAAGATGTCGTGGAGTGACAATGGGGCTATATCATTCTTGTGTTTAAAGTTATGTCCTACCTGCACGGCACCGACTCTATCCTATGCTCCCACACCCGTTACAAAGACATTTGGTGATGCGGCATTTACCAATGCACTCACCAATACAAATAGTGTAGCAGTCACCTACAGCAGTACTAATCAAGAAGTCGCAACAGTGGATGCTAATGGTCAAGTGACTATCGTTGGCGCAGGACAAACAACCATCACCGCTTCTTCTGCGGAGCAAACCGTAAGCGGTACTCTCTATTGCGAAGCTGAGGCTTCATACACTCTGACTGTTAATAAAGCTAATATCTCTCCAACTCTAACCTATAACCCTAACTCTTTGGCTATAGGCGGCACTGCTAATCCCACGATAAATGGCAATACAGGTAATGGAGCTGTGACTTATAGCAGTAGTAATACAAGCGTTGCAACAGTAAATCAAAATGGCGTAGTGACTGCCGTTGCGGAAGGAACTGCCACTATTACTGCTACTATCGCTGCAACTGCAAACTACAACGGCGGTACAGCCACACGCCAAATTTCAGTTCACTGCACCGCACCAACGAGTGTGACGATAGATGGTGCTTGGGATAAATTTGGTGGTGAAACCATTAGTTTGACAGCAACGGCTACTGGCGGTTCTGGCAATTATACCTATCAATGGAAGCATAATGGAGAAAATATAGAAGGTGCTACAGAGGCAACATATACAAAAGATAACTGTACATTAGAAGATGGTGGAAATTATAGTTGTGTGGTTTCTACAGGAGAAACATGTAGCAAAGAAAGTAGTCCATTTGGTTTGAAAGTATATACTTTAGAGTGTTATACTGATGGAGTAGCAAGATATGATTTTGTGCGAGAAGGGACAGCAATGAAGGGTAGCGTACAAGTAACATTGGCTAACAATAAGCAATACGAGTTCAAAATCAATGCAGGTGGAGGTCCAGAGTTCTTTTTCGGAAATAATGGGACAATCAATGCAGATATTTCTAACTGGACATTTGAGAAAGATAATAATAATGTTAAGTTAAATTCTGGTTTAGGAGGTACATTTGTATTTACGATTGATTATACAGATAATGGTAATGTTCCAAAAATCTCCGTTACCTACCCACGCAAGACGATATACATGAAGTGTGGAAGTTCTTGGTGTGATGCTAGTCCAACTTTCTTTGTACATACATGGGGGAATGGAGACTATGATGCCAAACTTATTCAACATTCTTGTGCAAATGATGTGTATGTGGCAGAAAATGTGCCTGCATACAATAGCCATCTAGTATTCACTCGCCAAAAACCGGGTTCTACAGAAATTGCTTTTAATGGTGATAATTTTTGGAATCAATCAGTAGATATTACAATAGGCACAAACGATTTGTTCACTTGCACAGGTTGGAGCGATAATAAAGGGACTTTTAGTTCAGGTACCTACACTCCGGCTACCTACTCAATTACATTCAATGGCAATGGTAATACAGGTGGTTCGATGACCAATGTGACAGGTATCACTTGTAGTGAGGACCGCACATTGGCAGAGAATGGCTTTACTCGCACAGGTTATACCTTCGCAGGATGGGCGACTTCTGATAATGGCGAAAAGGTTTACGATGACAAAGCAACCATCTCTAATATCACCTCAAACATCACCCTCTATGCAAAGTGGAATGCAATCACCTACAATATTACCTATGAGGGCTTAGAAGGTGCGACGCATAGTAACCCTGCCACTTATACTATAGAGTCAGAGACAATTACTTTTACTAATCCAAGCGAGCGTACAGGCTACACCTTCGCAGGATGGAATCCTACAAGCATAGAGCAGGGAAGCACAGGAAATAAAACAGTAACTGCTTCTTGGACAGTTAATACCTATACCATCACTTATAATATTAATAGACCAACCAAGTATGAAAATGATGAAACAGAAACGGATTTTCCTGCTCAAACAACGGTTACGGTAAATGCGGGTGGTACTATCACATTACCTAATCCAAGTATCATAATCGACAAGAATCCTGTTTATACTGCTAAGTGGAAAGATGCTTCTGATAATGAGTATAGTGGTGGCGCAGAAATCACTCCAACGGGCGATATGACACTTACCGCTCAATGGACACCACAATCATGGAATATTAGATATTATGAGTCTTTTGATGGAACAAACTTAGGAAACGAAATAACAGGGTTAACTCCAGATGAATACACCTACGGAGTAGAAACTTCATTCTGTGCAGACGCAGAAACTATAGTTCAAAAAGCTAACAAAACAGGTTACACTTGGTTGGGATGGTGGAGTAAATGGAGTTCCGATGCACAGGATCCTATTATTAAAGCAGAAGCAGGCTATTCTGGTGAGTTCTCACTATTCGCAAAATGGGAAGAAAACACTCCTGTCACACCACCAACACAAGGCGGTGAGGTTTGTGTAACATTTGAAGGAAGTTCTAATGCGATTTCTTACACATCTGGGGTATTTACTATGTACGCGGCAAATAGTGATGGGCGTATAGGTACGGAAGAATCTTGGGCTACGGAAAAAACAGATTGTAGCGGTACGGAAGTGTATGCGTTTGATGATAATAGATTTTTAGTTAAAGTAAGTGTTCCAATTACTTCAATCCATTTTTTTGGGTATAATAAATCCGAGAGAATAATAGAATCTGTTAAAACGAGCACAACAGCAGACAAAGGTTCATATTCTGAAGCAGCATTAGTAGGCGATACAAAAATAGGTCCAACAACGGGAT
>CALATT010000118.1 GCA_937891905.1 uncultured Bacteroidales bacterium
CGAACTCTATGTTCTTTCGACCTCATGTATATAACTACTATCAGGCACTCATGGAAGAGGTTCGCGATAAAGATACGAGCAAAGCTGTCTGGACCAAGGAGGTTGCAACCAGTAAGCTGATGCGACTCATAGAAGCCGCTGAAAAGGATTTGTACGGAGATCCAGCTGAGGGTATTGCTCCTAAACAGATGACGATGTCTCGTATCAACGCAATCGTTCTTCCTGCAAAAGAGCTCAACCTGATGAACGGGCTGAACAACACCAATGTCAACTTTAATGGTGGCGTGGTAGTCAACTTCGTAGGCGAGGAAGATATTCCCGATTAAATTCAGCCACAAAAAAAACACCACCCGGCCCAAAAGGTCGAGTGGTGTTTTTGTTATTTTAGATATACTGTCAGAGTTCCTGCTCTGGGCACATAGCTCAGATATTCTTCATACAGCGCAGGATGATCCTCTTTGAAGTTTTCAATATCAAATCTGGCTGTCTGAGAATCCTTAGACAATGTGATTCTTGCTTCAGGAGTGCTAATGCCAGTTAGTCTGGCATCTAAGAACTGCTCGATAAGTTCCGCCTTAGCTTTCTTTATTTCGAGCTGAAGTGCCTTGACTCTCTTTGTCAGCTGAACTAATTGGTCCAGCTGACCTCTGTGTACTTCGATGAAGTCAGATGCTGTGCTCATCTCATTTATCCTTTCGTATGACGGGTTGAGTCTTGTTATCGTCCAGGTAGTAGTTGGTGCTATTGAACACAATGAATCTGTCGCCTACTTTGTTTCTTCTTACCTTGCGTTTGTAGAGAGGCGTGTAGCCTTCATCGTCTACGACTCTTATGAATGCGACTTCGTCAGGACACATTTCTACATGGTCCACGAGCAAGCACATATCAGGTCCTACTGTAAACAGCTGACAGAATGGAATATCCTCCACGCTGTCTGCGTCATCGGACTCTTCTTGTTGAAGGTAAAATACTTCTTTGTTTCTTTGTTTTTTGCAGTGAAATAGGCTGATCTGGCATCCTTTACTGCTCTGTTTATTTCGTTGAACATCAATTCCACATCCTCATCGTCATATTCGTCATAGTCGCTGGGGAATAGCTTTTGAAACCACTCTCTGTTGTCTATCTTAAAGATCCAATTCCATATATCCCAAAATATAAATTTAGGAAACAGTAATACGAACTTGAATCCATAAAATAGAGCCGTGAGGTAAAGAAGAATCAATGATTTCACCGAGTAGTACACAAGACAGATCAATGTGTAGGCTGGCCTGTTTAGACCTCTGTATCTCATGTTGTCCAATCTATACGGAAGTCTACAGAGCCAGTCCTCTTTGATGTGGTCTAGTAGTATCATGACTCCTCCTTGCTTCTGTGTGCAATGATATGGGTGTCTCCAGGGTTGATTGTTACTTATCTACACAGTCGGCGGGATTTACTGGGTAGTTCTCGCCTTCATGTGTGACATAATACTCCAGCTCATCATAGATGAGAGCTTTGAAGTCGTTCTTCCTGGCTTCTTTGCCGTCCAGCATATCCATGATCTTAGCAGACTCCTCGTCCACTAAGTGGGAGCGCCCTTCCTTTTCCAGACGCTCCATCATCTTCTGCTTACAAAATACCTTCATACCGTGCTTTCTCCTTCAAGTCGTTAAATTTTTCTTTAAAACCCTCAGAACTTTCATCGGTATCAAGCAAGCAATACTCGCTAGTACTTTTTAAACCGAGCGCTATAGGCGAACTCATATAAATTAAAATGTGTGGGTTAAAACCTTGCGAATATTTAACCGAAACACCTGCACGCCTAATAATTTTGGTTAAGTGTTTAAGCATATCAAGGTGTGGAATAAATTGACCGCCATCAAGTTTAGAATACTCAATTAAAATCATTTTATATTCTTGATATACCCTATCAAATTTTCTTACATTTTTTGTTGCATCTAAAAACAATTTAATAACATGCATATAAAACGCTTTTATGTAC
>CALATT010000119.1 GCA_937891905.1 uncultured Bacteroidales bacterium
GGTTGTGCGATTAGCAACCTCCTCACCAGACGCGGTTTTCTCCACATATTTCCAATCGGGTCCGCAAGTGTATTTATATCCATCCGAATTAGCCACATCCGCGGGTGTTATTCCTACGATAGTAACTTTGAACTGGTCTTTGCCATCTATCTTCGTCATCGGCACAGCCGCGCCTGCTGCCCATGCACTCAGTTCGGGCAAACCGCCTACTACATAACAATACTTCGTACCAGCTGGTACATTGACGGTAAAGGTTACATCTGCGAAAGCAGAAGACAACACAACACAAAGGGTGACAAAAAGAGATAGAATGTATTTCATATGGTATTTAGTTTATTTTCGGTGCAAAGGTACAACAAAAATTTTATATATGCAAGCATTTTTTACATTTGATATTTAGAGAGTCATGATTAGGTAATATATACGACAAAAGGGGCCGCCTATTAGGCGACCCCAAAATACATTCAACATGAAGTGCTTCGTTTTATAGTTGTTCAGGCCATTGTACTTGATTTGTTTCCTCATCATAGTATTTATAGGCCTTTCCAAATAACCACCCTCTGAAAGTAGTGTACTTAAATCCTGCTGTTTTCCGTTCTAAGAGGAATATATCTTGGTCTCTTGATACTTTAGAGAGGTCCATAGATCGGTCAAGTGCAGCTAATTGAGCGACTCGGAATTTGTTTCTTTGCTTTGTTTCCCGTTCACTAACAGGTGTTTTTCTCTCGTCTCTCACTTGTGTGTATCGTCTATCAGACAGTCTCCTTCTATTATAAACCGTTCGGAATTTTTTGGAGATTTTACCCGATATATAGTCAATCGGGTCTAGAAACATGACCTTACCCATTAGCGCCTCCTTCCTCTTGATGGTATAGTTTATGAAACACAAAACTCAGTAGTGTTTTGTATTTCTTTTGCTTTTTCCATTCGGATTTGAATAGCGCTTTTTGCTCAGGGTTTTCCAATGCAGTTTTAGCTTGTGCGATAATCTCTTTGAACTTCTCTTGCACTGCTTGCTGCGCTTCTGATGGCGGTTCGTTTGTAACTGGATTTTTAAGACGAATGCCGATTACTTGTTCATCGAACTTACGGATTTTCGCATACACTTCATCGGTATGGTGATACTTTCCGTTGAAGGAGTCGATATGACTCATAGGATTAATTTTTGCCATAGGCAATTGTGGCGGTATTTATACTGTTGCCTGCAGGAAAACATAAATTATATAGTAGTTGTAGGTCTGTAAACATATAAATAGACATAGTTTATTGTTTGGTTTTGGTTTAATCTTCTTTATACATCAACAGACTAATAGGGATTATTCCCTTGTTTTGACTCAGGTTTTTCGTATGCGAGTCATATCATACGCCTCATGTGTAGTTCGTAGCTACGGAGGTGGTTATGCAATCATATCATTGGTGGTGCGATTACCTATACATCGTCGAGGTTTTAGTGGGTTGAACATTTGGTTATTTAGTCTCTCTTGCCGTATATATTTGGTCGTTATAGGTTTAGTTTAATCTGGTAGGCTAGAGAGGTTTTCTATTGCATCGTTGATTAAATGGGGTGCGATGCGTGAGTTGGTCTCGTTTAGGAGTATCAAGGATTGGATGGCAGCATCTTTGTTTATGAGCTGTTCGTTATATAATTGTAGGATGATGCCAATTGTACCTCGGACATCAACACCCCTGCTATGGGCAACTTTGCGCAGATTACCATCTCCAGTACATAGGATTGCAGATAGTTCAGACGCAAGGTGCAGTACCGACACATCGGGTAGAGATAGGTTGTATCTTTCCTTTGATTGCTTTAGGTTATCCTGAATTCGAATGATTGTAGTGTATTGTTCGAGCGAATCATAGGAATGAATAGTCATAGATGGTAGTAGTTTATTGACTTCTTCTCTATTTGGTTTCTTGAGTTCCATCATTACCAAAGATGTGGTGTGCACCTGCACATTTTCTCGTTGGATAATGTGCAATAGACCTATCTTATGCAGGTCTATAATAATGTTTGCGTCGTAAATTACTATCTGCTTAATTTTCATTTAAATAAGATTTAAGTGTTGATTAACCGTTTCTATATCTTGACCAAGGAGGTAGGCTGCCTTGGAGAGAGTAATTACTTCGCTACTGAGTGCCTTGTATACGAGTGATTCAAATCGCTTGTTAGCCAATTCTTTCGGATATACCGATTCTTCCGCCATTCTTTTGAAATTTGGACGGGTGTTTTTAAGGATGTAATAAGATTTTCCCTTTGCTTGGGTGATAATCCCTGCGTTTTGTGCGCTAGTAACAATTGCATCTACAGAAATGCCATAGATAGACTGAATGCGTTTGAGTTCATCAAGTGATAATTGGTTGCGATGTTCTCCTAAGAGTGCCTTAAGGCGAGTGGCTGGAAGCAATAATTCCCCCGCGAAAGCATCGCATAAACGTTCTGTGAGTTTCTCATCTATATCCTCTGGAATGTTGAGCATAAGGTGAGCAAGTTCGTGTGCGATAGAGAATCGGGTACGTTCGGACGATTTGTCAGTAGTGTTGTAGATAACAAAGGCGTGATGACCGCAAGTGAAATCTACCCCATCGAATTTAGTGTTGGCTTCAATGCCGATGAGTTTGATGCCGTTTTGTTCGATGAGTTCGTGGATGTTTACGATAGGTTCTTCAGCGAGTTGCAAATGTTCGCGCACTCGCATAGCCATAGCGCATGCGTCTTGTGGCGTGCGTACTTCAATGTTTTGACATAATAGTGAAAAGTGTTGGTTAGGTGTGATAGAAAGAATATCCTCAATCTCCATGTATCTCTCGGCATAGTCTTGGACAGTAGCCTTGATAGCATCATTTTCCATTTGAGATAAGGATTTATATTTACGATAGGAGAATTGCACATCCTCCCATGAAGTAGAAGGTTGACGGAAGAGTGCATCAATTTGCACTTCGAGCGCGTCAACGAGGGCAGTCATAACCTCAGCATTAGGAAACGAGATACCTTTCTCGTAATTGCTGAGGGTTTGTGCGGATACGATGTTTTGCATCTTCTCCGCGAGATCTCTTAGTGAGAGTTTTTTCATCTGTCGCAGGAATTGCAATCGTTCCTTAAAGATTTTTTTGATTTCTTCTGCCATGATTTAGATAAGTTAGTAATTCATTAATTATTTTGTAAGTATATTTTTGTGCAATTTTAATTTCGGCTGCAAAGATAATACATTTTTTTGAATCCTCCAAATAAATTTGACAAAAAATATACTTTTTATATAAATTTGTAAAGTTTTATGTGTGATTTGTGGTTGTTTTGGACATTTTTTTGGAATAAATTTCAATTTATAAAGAAAAAGCAGCACAGTTGCGTTGAGATAAGTGAGACGAGTAAGCGATGTGGTGAGGAAACAATCGGCAAGTAGCGTCTCGGCAGCAATGGTCGGGGTTTGCTTGCAATAGAGGACCTTCAGCGTAAGTTCCTCGCTATTCGTGCCGTCGCATGCAAAGATAATGAACTGCTCGATGCTCAAGCCGTTCTGCTGCATGTGCGTCTCGATGAGCGTGCCGAGGTCATAGACCGTGGCGCGTGACTGGTGGGTGTAGTAGTCGGTCTCGAAGATTAGCATGCGTCCGTTGCCGCTGTAATAGATCTGCAACTGGGAGGTGTAGCAGGTATCGCCTGTGAACTGGGTGTATAAAAAGAAACTGCCATATCCTTGCATTTTTGCGCAAAGGTATGGCAGAATCAGGGTTTTGGAAAAGACAAGATTATTACGACCTATTGTAGGAATAAAGCAGAAACTATTGGTGAATAATTAAGAAAAAGTAGTTAGTTACATGTAGTATAAGGATTGTCACATTGGTTGCGTGGTGATAGCCATCCTTCAGACTTTCTGCCAGTAATATCAAATATCTGTGTATAAACCCAACCATTACTATATTTCAAGACTGGTAACTCATCACCCTCATATCTGACCATAACAGAATCAGACACATAAGAAGGTTTTGTGTATAAAGGGAATACATCATCATGCGGATATATTGTTATATCTTCGGACAAATACACCCAACCTTTGGGAGTACATGTATCCCCACTTAAACTCCAATACGGTTGAACGAATATCATTTCCCCAGCACAGGATTCAACACGAAGTAATACATAATTTTCATTTATAATATCATGGTGCAATGTATCTACGACGAACTGACAAGTTGAGTCATATAAAGGCACCCTAGTTTCTTCCAATAGTTTTACGAAAAGATGATGCTCTGTTGCAGATACTATAATAATACCTCCTACATATATAAATAATGTGAGTAATACTTTTTTCATCTTATAATTCTTATTAAAAATTTTTTAAATCCAGCCATCTTCTGATTTAGTAGTTTAAAGTCATCAGGACTCAATAAAGGGCATCCAACAGACACTCCATTACGGGGTGTCCCTTTCTCATCATCCCATTCTGTCACTGATGCAAAACCATTTCGATTTGTAGAATGAAGATATACTCCTGTTTTGTATGGTTTACCATAATTTTCGCGCGCTTGTGGACTATAATTTAAATTTCCATCTATTTCCGGTATTCTCCATCGTTCCTCACCATTTTTATCAAGAGCGCTTAGTTTCCAATTACTTTTCAATTTTCCTCTTTTCCCTCTATTGTCCCATTCAACTAAATAATCATCAGATGCAATTGCCCCAAATGTAGAATAATCCGATGTCATTGTAAGTCCTATCATTCCTTTAGTAATATCATCTGGACCATTAGGACCATATAAAGTCACATTTGCCGTAACAGCACCTTCGCCATCAATATAACCATACTTTCCTCCTTTCCAACCTAGAAACTCGTACCTAGCCCCCTCGAATACAAGAATAGCTGATGCTCCTCGAATTTCTGGATTATTCTTTTTAAGTTCGTAGAAATCTTCGTCGTCAACCCAAAAATATTCATTACGAAGGTCCTCTTGGTTGTAATTATGTGGATAATAATACCACATTTCACCTTCTGGATCAACAGCATTCACGAAGTTGTTCCCGCACCATGAATATGGGGATAAATTATGATATTCTTCGCATAAGGGGTCTATGGTCGTAGTGCGGCAAATAGCAGGATAATAATGTCTAGCATTACTATCATATTCGTTCAAACCACTAGTTTCTTCATATTCTTTGCCATTGTACTTAAACATCTGCATATTCTGCCCCATACTGATTGGCATTGGAAGCCCACTTGCATAGTAAAAAGTACGTTGTGGGGTTTCCTTTGTGGACGCATTCCAGACGGCCACATTATTACCTATATGATCCTTGCGAAAATAATACATTCCAGTTGAAAGAACAATAGTATCATTTAAAATACTTAAAGTATATCCTTCTGTGTTATATACTTGTTCCTTTTCCCATCTCCAAATCGAATCACAGCCTAAGGTTCGTTGTTTCTGTCTATTATTGTCATACCATACTTCCGTCTTATGTAGTAACGAATACCGGGGTTGTACCGCGGGTGACTCCACGATGGTAGTCAAGATTGGTTCCAAGAATGTAAAATAAGATGTCTTAATTTTTGTTCCAAGTGCGTCATATTGATAAGCAATAATATTGCCATTACCAAATTTAATGGTATCTGGCAGATTCAGATGGTTATATTTAATTTCTGATATATTTCTATCACCATCAGAAATCAAGTTACCATTTCCATCGTATAACATATTGATGTCATTTTGCCGTACAATGTACTCTTTGGATTCATATAAATCAGAGTTCTCCACATTGTCTTGAACAAAGATTATTTGGTTTCCGTTATATTGCATACTCAAATCATCTATCAAAATTCCATTATTGTAGCGAACAAGATGAGTAATATTACCTAGAGGATCATATTCAAAACTTTCACTATCAATTATTGAATTTTCATCATAGAGTTTTGAACTACTTAACCAATCTTGAGAATTGTATTGATAACGGTAATTTAGCGTCTGACCTCCTTGAGAAATAGTTATAGCTGATACATTGCCATTATAAAAAGAGGCGTTCCCTTCTGGAATATTGTCAGCATAATATAATTGCTCTGTAAAGTCCCCACTTGCGATAGAAACCAATTGTCCTCGTATATCATAAGCAAAATACTCTTTATCATTACCATTATGCCTTGCTTTTGCAATTAAATTACCCATCTGATCATATACATTAACACTGAGTACAATCATTGGATTGTCATTAATGCTGTATAGTGTCTTTGTCAATCTACCTGCATGGTCATATACATATTGATAAGATTCCGTCATATCCGCCCACTCATCTAAAGTTTGTTTGACACTTCCATCAAAATTGTAAGCCACATATTGATGATGAAAAGCGGACAATCGTGCAGTACTCCTGTTTTGTATGACATTCCCATACATGTCATAGTACAAGGCAGCCACTCTATATACACTATCATTCATATCATAAATACGTTGACCTGTCAAAAGATTTTGTGTATTTGCATACAGTTCCCCAAAACCATTATGTTCTTGATACATCAAGATCTGTGCCGTATCTTGTGACAAGAGTTGCAAGAACTCGTAATTATCATAGTAATTAACAATAAACAATTTAGTCACCGCATTAGGAAAATACGTATTGGAATACCCTATTCCACATATTATATTATCTGTTGAAAATGTTTCCGACGCAATAATATCTTTAAATTGACTAATAAGTTCTTGATGTGATATATCTGGGATGCAGATTTCTGCTATATACGCAGCACGTCCAAGCCAATCGTAGGTAAAATAAGACCAAAATCCCTGTCTCCTGCGTTGATTCCCATCTTGCGAAAGAATGAGTTTTCCAGCAACATCATATACCATCAGTATAGGTTCACATCCCGGCAATTGTTTATATATAAGATTGTTCTTGGAATCATAATGATACACATATGCATACTGGCGCATATATATATCATCATCTGGCGTAATTCCTGAACCTATACTTGATGCCAAAGTCTCAGGAAGAACATAACAAAGTCTGCCATACTCATCATAAACATAATAGGTCTTGTTTGTCAAACCAATCTGTTGCATTACGAGTTGCCCCTGTATATTGACGTAGTCTACATATAGTTTTCCATCTGCATCTGTTCTCGTTGTTTTAGTCAGCACCCCTGGAGGATAATACGAATCCCTTTGTAGTCCATGCGTCGTAACAATAAATCGAAGTATTTCATTTGTGTTATTTGTTTGATAATTTATTGTATTAGAGTGCGTATGATATGTAGATCCTACTATTGTAGAAACAACAGGTCTTGTAAGTGGAGAGGCTTCGTATATGGTCTGAGAATATGGCATCTCATCTTGATAATAAGTCGAAATAATAGAAGTAAGTGTTGATAATGGAATATAGCCTTCTTCACTTACGGGTGCAAAAAGCCAATGCTGAAATTCTTTTCCCATACCATTATAAGTTATAAAATCGGCTATATCTTTCCCCGTCGGAGAAATTTTTCTTAAAACATGCTCTTCCTCCCGCCCTATACCATCATAATATGTATACATTATTTTTGCCCGAGCATTATCTGCAATAGATACGTTACCGTTGAAAATATTGACAGATGTCGTCTCATCCAGCGGATGAACTGCAATTCTGTAGTTTCTATTTGCAGATATCTCCTGTGAATAGTGATAACTCTCTTCATTAATAATATTATTTTCAATAGGAATATCACATCCAAATGAGACTGGCCCCACTTCCCAATCATTCATTGTATTACTAACTATTGTTCCTGCATTTATGCATATATTCTTTCTATGCAGACTTTTACAATCCATATATGGAATAGAATCCAAATTTGATGCAGCAGATTGTTTTTTATACCTAATACTATCTACTATTTGATTTTCCGCATTTCTTAATGATATCAGTTCTCCTGTATTGCTCAAAATTAATACTCGTTGTTCTTTCACTTGATATGAATCTACACAACTATATTGTGAACTATAATCATTTAAATGGAAATCTCCACCAGAATAATAGTAATGGAACGCGACAGCTAGATATCCGCCTGCAGGAATAATAGTATTGTCAGGAAATGAATATCGCTCGGTGTTGCCGCCACCCCATAGTTGCCATCCATCCAAAGAAACATCTTCCACCCCCATATTATACAATTCTACAAACTCTCCATCACTATATGGGTATTTAGTAATTACCTCATTATAGGGAGAATCATATAATATCTGACAAATAACCACATTTGCATATATTTTACTATCTACCTGTGAGAATAAAAACGAACAGAATACAATTACTTTTAAGTAAATGTGTTTCATTGTTTATCTTGTTTGAAAGTGATAATTATATTTTTCTATAACAAATCTACCCGTATCTGTTTCTATATACTTGGCAGACAATCTATTAAAATCATCATATTCATATGAATATACAATACCTCTTGTATCAATTTCAGCCGTAAGCCCAACATACGAAGAATAAGTATATATGTGTATCTTCCCATGCGGGATTGAATTGTGTAATGCATGATATACTGATTTGAGCATCGATATAGACACATTACAGCATGATTTAAGCATATTTACAAAACCTGGCGATAAAGAGGCCTCAACCTCCGCATATTCTGCCCCAACTACTTCTATAATGGGATACATACTATTACATCCCCATAGATATGAGATAGGAACATGTGATTGTGATAATACGCATGTCGGATTCCCATATATATCATAACTTCTTACTGAATATACTAGGATCGAATCACTATTGCTCTCTTCCTTAATTTGTCGAACCTCTTTTAATCTGACATTTGTATTATTACTTTCATATATATAGTCTGTTATTGTGGTCCTTTTCCCATTTTGATAACTTTCTTGCTTGAGTAACTTGTTGTATAAATGACAATTTTTAAGTAATAAAGCTATATTTGAAGTGTCTTGAGAAGAATAAACATTTAATTGTCGTATAGTATCTCCATTTGCGAATACGGAAATTTCTGTAGGTAAATAGTTAATTGTATCATATTTATTGACATGATTGGTTATTAATATCCCATTATCATAGTATGTAGTTGTTTTTACTATAGTCTCTCGAGGGGAATATGTCTTAATAGCATATTTAAACATTTGGACATTATTTAATTGTTGATTAGCTATGTTGTAATATCTTTCCGGAAATAATTTAATTGTGTGCAACCCAGATATTTCCCGCCCCCAATCATTGATATATGAATATTCATTCTTTTGGCATAGACTACCATTAGCATCATACATATTTTGCATTACTAATTGACCATTTTGCGGCAAAGAAATAGCTGAGAAATTCGGATATTCTGATGGGTTGTTAGCTCCAGGATTTTGATAAATATATTCTATTCTTCCATGTTCTCCTATAGGGGATATTATCTCAGTAACTTTACTATATCCTACAGCCGTAGAACTTAGCATTGGCTGAGCAGGGACTAACATAGAGGACGATAATAGAGTACAGACAAAAAAACCACATGGCTGAATTGTTGGATGCAATTTGTGGAGAAATTCTTCAAGAAAGATATGTGAAAACCTTGGAGCGACAAATAATTTACCAGAAGAAGTTGAATCATTTATTTGATATTTGTATTCCTTTTTCTGTAGTACGGAATTAGAGATATCATAATTAGTTATTGATTTTATTCGTAATCCTCCTCCAATATTAAAAGCATTTCCTCCTCGATCTTTTTTCTTATAAATGACATCCTCGCAAACTAAAACAGTTGCCCCATATGCTCCCGGATCATGAGGTATAGAAACCGAAGATGTTCCACTATGTGTTAGCGAAATATTATAAGTTCCCGCGGATAATGAAGGGTGGAAATCATATTCAAACTTATTGCTGTAGAGCATAATATTTTGCTGAAACACAACAGAACCGCTAGGAGTTGATATGGTTAAGTTTGCTATTCCAACAGGAGATGATGGACCTCCCATTATAGCTTCACTTGAAATATGTATATCAACTACATCATTATCTTCAAGGACAATCTGTCTTGTATCTGCAGGGGTAGACACAGAGACACTATTACCATTTAAAAAATTTACACTTAAAATTAAACAAGTACTCTGTGTTACTAATTCATCATTGATAATTTCCGCATCAGTACTTACATAAGGGAAAGAATGTGGTTCATATTCGAACACAGAGCGCCCGCCTGTTGGATATATAACTTCCTTTAAAGTGGCATTGCATAGTGTTTGAGGATTACACTGTCTATTGCGACCGTAAAATGTTCGATTATCAAAAATCAGAGAAGGCACCAATGTTCCTTCTTCTGTTCTACTATTTGACCAAGTAGTGCTCCATGTACTTTGTGCTTTTGATTTGTTATAATATCCCCACATATCAATTTGTCTAGAATTCTTTTTAGGCAATTGTTGATTATAATAAACAAACTTATATGCTTGAGATTCCAATCCCCCTATAGAATCAAGTATTAATCGACATGTGTTGGGAGAAGAAATATTTCCCGAATAATGATAGTAGAATATTGCACGTCGGATTACTTTCCCCGTTTCATTTGTCACTATTATGGAATCGATTTTTGAAGGCGACTCTGTATCATTATATATAAAATATACCCCATTCCATATGTCAGAGCGTTGTGAAGAATAAAATGTAACTTTTCCATTGGGAAATAATATTTCTGTTGGAACTGATTGTATTATATTAGCGGCAGAATGAGAAAAATAATTACTCCGTGTAGGAACATCGCATTGACCATAATCATCAATATGAGCAATCCTTATCTCTTCATTTGGCATCATTGGTGTCAAGATACTTTCTCTCTTATATTTAAAAACTATGGTTCTGCCATTTATTGTCGTTATTGTATCAAGAGGCCACGCATTTACAGAATGATAATCCCAACTATATCCTCCTTTCCCAGGATTATCTTCAGGAGTTAGATAACTTTCACAATTTAATGTAGGAGGACTAAAGAATGATGCGTTCATAGCAACATGTGGTTTATTTCCAAAATGAAACGAATTCCCATTCCCATCATATATTATCCATGTTTGATTATCGCGTGTATACGTTATATCCAAATATTTATCAGATTTAACCAAAGTTGGATGATGTAACTCTTTCGGAGGAAAGATCATGTCACCATAATTACCACAAAAAGAATAATGGTAAACATCAGGCCGTGTGTCCATTTGAGAAATGTCTGCTCCCATATTAGTTTTTCCATAGTAGGCAAATAAACTATCATTAGGAATGCCTTCAAGAAAACGATTACACACATATCCGTCGTTCCAACATTCGAAATCATTCCCTCCATAACAATCAGATGTAATAATACCGCCACAATTAAGAACCCATCCCAAACCCACATTACTAGCGTGTTGCGAAACTTTTATCCCCGTTGCATTATATATTATTGCGATTGGAATTTTGCATCCATCTACATCTATCTCGTAAATAGGGATTGATAGACTCATCGTTCCCGTATAATAGTCAATTGGAATATCCCCATATAATGGAAATTCTGACACATTAGGAGATTGTGGTAATTTTATTGGAAATGACGGCGTAGCAACCTCATCATATGCAAACATACTCCAATGAGTAAAAAATATCCCCAATAATAATAAAATTTTCTTCAACATATATAATTCATTTAAATCTTTATAATTTCTTTACTAATTTTTTGTTCCCCAGAACTTATACATAGCGTATACACTCCTTGAGGTATCATAGTCATTGGAATTTGCACTTCATGTATTCCTGGTTCTTGTCTCATAAATTGTGAACTATAAACGCTAATACCATTAGCAGAATATAATGCTAAAGAAATATCGGCAATTGAACACAATGTATAACATACAGACAAATCCGTAATCACCGGATTAGGATAAAAAACAACATTTTGGATAGCTATTCTATCTTCATTTGTAGAATAATTGGCTGGCACTATTTTACTTTTACATTTCGCAGGGTGATTCTTGGCAGGGAAAAACAATGAATATGACATTGATATACTATCATGATTCAACACTTTAACAGTCTCAACAATTTTATGACGTATATATGGTGCATACCATTTCCAAGATTGATAAACTATAGATATGGTATCATGATTTAGCGTTTGATATTCTTTTCGAGTGTGAATTCTAATAACACTATCAAGTGTGTCAGTCGGAAGAATAAGTTTCCCTATAGCATCTGCCTTTATACGCACGATCCCATTTGTTATCTGTGAATTGCGATGTCCCCATTCTTCACATATAGAAAAGGATTGAGTAATTGTATCTCCATAATTAAACGGAAACTTTATGATTGGTTCTGGTGTAAGATAAATTACTTTATGTAAAGAACTTTCACGACCTATGATGTATATGCTGTCTGATTTTTCTTGATAATATATGTGTTCCGATGCTTGGTGTTTGCATAACATATTATTTCCTGATGATAAAATAATATTGTAATAATTTACACTTATAGCGTTTTCTTCGCTAAAAGAAGAAAAATTCCATATACAATTAGTACCACTATCTACCATTTCCACATAAGGTTGTTGATAAATAACGATAGAATCATTAGGAAACGGCATGTTATATTCTCGACATAAAATTTGCGCGTTAATTAATATCGAAAACTGACATATACTTTCTAAAATAAATAGAATAATAACACTTATTTTTCTCATCATTGATCTTCTATTTCTTATTTGATGTTCATTTGTGACGCGCAAAGAAAATACACATCCCGAGGACATCAAAATGCTGCAATGTCTTGGGTGAGTTAGAATTTACCAGATTCGTGTAGCCAAAACATAGCGCTTATGACGCCTTATTATGTCTGTAATTGCCCACCCTAAAGACACAATCCCAAGGCATGGACTCTATTACGGGTGCAAATATAGCATTTTTTTTTGAAAGTGCAAAATTTGTAAAGCAGATTTTGCAAAATTTGCTGCAAAGTAAGTCTAATAAGGCGCATTGGACAAATGAGGCGAATTGGAGTAATTGGAGAAAAAGCCTACCCCCGGCCCCTCCCTAAAGGGAAGGGAGATAAGGTGAGAGATTAGAGATTAGGGGTGAGGGATGAGGGGTTAGGGATTAGGGGTGAGGGATGAGGGGTTAGAGATTAGGGGTGGATGAGGCGGTTTTGAGTTCGTTGTAGATGATTGCGCGGATGAAAGAGGGTAACTGCGAATAACGCTTGCCCTTGCCCGTCCGTTGGTCAATGGACGCAGATGAGTCTGGGCGTTTACCTCGTTTACCTGGAAGTTGGGCATTATAACGCTCCCAATACGATAAGTACAAGGTTTTCGCCTCCTCGATGGTGTAGTACTCTGGTGTCTTATTCAACCGGCGCGCAAAGAGTTGTGATTCTGTAGGTCCACCCACTTGCGCGGCTTGTAGAATTTGCGAAGTACGATGGCATGCTTCTTTCCATCTATTATGATGCTCCAATTCTGCTCCCTTTGGGGGATTTTTCTTAAAATCACGCGGGTTGCGAATTGCGTACATCTCTTGCTTTCCCTCGCAGATAACGCGACCTCTGGCGTCGTAGTACTTCTTCTGTCTATTAACGAGTCCGTCTCGGTTAAATACGCCATGAACTTCGGCGATCGGATGCTCTAATTTTACTCTTGCCATACTATTATTTGAATTTTACAAAATTATCTTGTGGTTATCTTAATAACATATGAATAACATACGAATAACATATGAATAACATATGTGTTACTGCTGCAAATGCGCTGCAAAGGTAGTGAAAATTCTTGAAAGCACCAAATTTGAAAAGCAGATTTTGTGTTTTTAGGCCGAATAAGGCGAATGAGGCGAATGAGGCTAATTGGACGAATAAGACGAATAAGACGAATAAGGCGGATAGGACTAATTGGAGAAATAATGGCGCAAAATTTGCGTATATCAGAAAAAAACACTAATTTTGCAACGAAAATGAAGAAGTCATCTATCATAGTACCAGAGGGATTGAAGCGTGTGCTGCTGCATGCGTGCTGTGCGCCATGCAGTTCGGCTATCGTGGAATGGTTGTGCGCACATGAGATAGAACCTATCATCTTCTATTTCAATCCCAACATATACCCCCAAGAGGAATACGAGATACGCAAGGCAGAGAGCAAACGCCATGCCGAGAGTTTGGGTATCCAGTGGATTGATGGGGATGGTGGATGTCAGATGTCAGTGGTCAGTAGTCAGTGGTCAGTGGAAAGTCAAGAGTCAAGAGTGGAAAGGTGTTATAACCAAGCGCATGCGGAGTGGTTGGAGGCGATGCACGGATTAGAGAACGAGCCAGAGCGGGGTTCACGCTGCGCCCGCTGTTTTTATTACCGCATGTTAACCACCGCGAAGAAAGCACAAGAATTAGGAATACCCTACTTCGCCACCACCCTCGCCTCTTCACGATGGAAGAACCTTGAGCAAATCAATGCAGCGGGCGAGAGGGCAGCGGAAGATGTTGGATGTAAGATGTTAGATGTTGGATGTAAGATGGCAGATGTTCATTTCTGGGCGCAGAACTGGCGGAAAGAGGGATTGCAAGAGAGGCGAAATGCGCTACTCAAAGAGTATGCGTTCTACAACCAGCAATACTGCGGATGTGAGTTCTCCATGCACTCTAAATCTTGAGATTGATGCCTGCGAAGAAGGTACGAGGTGTAGCAGGGCCGTATATATAGCCCGCATCGCGCTCCATGCCTTGGTCGATATCCGATTGGAAATGATCTAAGAGGTTCTTCACACCTGCGTTAATCTCCAAGGTGTAATGCTTATACAATGGTATATCGTAGCATAATTTCACATCCCATTCAAAGAAAGTAGGTGTTTGTTCTTCCCTATCCTCAGGTATGCTACCTGCAAAATGCTGCACAAGCATGCTGCCTGTCACCTTACCATTGGTTACGATATGGAAATGCTCTATAGGCTCTATATTGAGCATGAAATAGCCATAATGGTCAGGTGTGCGGAACATACGGCGTTGTGGTAGTATATTGGGATTCTCGCTCCATTGTTGTGGTTCGATATATCGGCTATGATTATAGGTATATCCTGCTTGAAACGCCACCCATTTGCCGTACTCTACTTTCGCTTCCACATTCAGTCCTGCCACTCTGGCGCCACTGGCGTTAGTGCGTTGTAGTAATAAGTTACCAAACGCATCGTGCCCATTCTCCACCAAGGTGAATACATCGTTGAGTTGGGTAAAGAAGCCCTCAAGTGTGAAATTCATATTCCATTTGCCTATGGTTTTATAGAAGTCCATGCTTGCGCTCACGGAGTGGCTGTATTCGGGTTTGAGGTTATCATCGAGTGTGATGAGCGACACTTCTCCTCCCACAGCACCCACATGTAGGTCTTCTTCGTAAATCTGCGGTGCGCGGTAACCGCTCGCATAGCTGACACGCAAGATGAGTGGTTCGATAGGTGTGTAGCGCACATTAGCACGAGGGGTGAATACGGGTTTGGTCAATAATGAGTGTTGCTCCAAGCGACCACCAATCAAGATAGACCATTGTTTGTTTTTCCATTCATTCTGCACATATCCTCCGCCTAAATGTACGCGCTGGAAGATATTTCTATCGTATCCTAATATCTGGTCGTACAACTGATTATAGGAGTACTCCACTCCCGCGCTAAGGTCAGCATTCATCAGTCCGCAAGGATACGAAAACCTATACTGGGCGCCAGTGACAGAGACGATATCCTGCGATTTGCCGTACGCATCCTCGTTATAGTCTGTTCCGAAATAACTATTGCGGCCTATATGCTGAAAACTGGTGTAGGCACTCACAAAATGCTTATTATCTGCGGTGTACATATCCCATTTGAGCGTAGCCGCGTCTATGTTATGGCGCAGTTGTTCGCATAATGGTGACTCATGGGGTTGGAGACTATCTATTCCATATCCTCCGCGGCGGTACTCTGTGGTGTGGTGGTACTCGGCGGTCAGTTTGGAGTAATCGGAGGTCTTGAAGAACGAACGAAAACCCGCGGTAGTAGAATTGAGTAATGGTATATCTGAATAGCCATCATCGTCTCTATCGTATTGCTCTCTATTGCGCTGCACACCAAATAGGAAGATGCCCGCTTTTCTATTCTCAGACACCACACTCGCGTTCATTGCTGTATTGATATCATATGTTCCTTTTTGTGTAAAGGCGCTGGAGTTGCTCACATTGAGATAGTTACGAATAGGTTCTTTGGTTATGATATTCACCACTCCGGCTATAGCATTCGCGCCATAGAGCGCACTGCCGCCGCCTCGTATCACTTCTATGCGGTCCACCATTCCTGCGGGTAACTGCTCCAATCCATAGACAGCAGCCAGGGAAGAGAAGATAGGTCGTGAGTCCATGAGGATTTGCGTGTATTGTCCTTCTAATCCATTGATACGCACTTGGGGTACACCGCAGTTGGAGCATGTCTCCTCCACACGCACGCCTGTTTGGAAATTGAGCACATCCGCCATAGAATTGGAGGTAGTGGATTCAATAACAAGTGGCGAGATTACATTCACAATAGTGGCCACTTCTTGCTGCTTAGTAGCATAGCGATTGGCAGTAACCACCACATTATTCAGCAAATGCGACTTCTCATGGATAGACACTTTGATTTCAGTAGTCATATTGGAAATGATAACTACTGGTTGCTCTTTGGTTTCGTATCCTACATAGGAGAAGATGATTGTTTGCTCTCCCAAAGGTAGATTAGTAAGTAGGAAGTGCCCTGACTCGTCTGTGACAGTACCTATATTAGTGCCTTTGACTTGAATGGTGACGAAAGGTAAGTGTTCGCCTGTCGTCTCATCCAACACATGTCCTGTGAGGTGAGAGTCTGTGTTTTGTGCAATGCCTTGTGCTATATTGAGCGATAGAAATAAGCATAACATACCAAGGCAAAGAATGTTTTTTCTTTGTATTTTCATATATTTATATTTTATTACGGATGATTATTCTTCTGGTCGTTCTAAGTCGTACCTAAAACCGAGGTAGATTTTCCATCCCGAGATGGGTCCCCACGCCATAGAAGCATCGAAGTTGGGTCCGAATGGTTCGGTAGCTGCGACGATAGGCGATTCCTGCTTGAAGTTCGTCATATTCTCCGCACCGAGATAGATACTACATGTACGGAAATATTTCGTCATTTGCGCCATGAGTTGTGGATACCATTTATATCTCAGCGATCCATCTGGTGCTTCGTAGAACTGATGTGCTGCCGAGGAAGCTAACCAATAGGTATTGAGTCCATCGGGCATTCGTCCGCCACCATTGAACTGCGCCGTGAGATCAAACTGCCATTTCTTGAGTGGCGTTTGGTAACTGGTAGTGATGACGCCTTTGAACTGGTTGGTGAGTGGTTTTTGGCGCAAGGCGGCTATGCCATCTGCGCCTATCGTTGTTTGCTGAATATCTGTCCATCTAAAGGCAGCCGTCCATGTCCATCCACGCAGCACTTCCATCGTGGCTTCTATCTGCGCGCTATGAGCAAAGGACTGAGCACCAGGCATATCGGACTGATTATAGATATGCACTTCGTGTGCGTGCTGGTCCATATCGACGATGACTGAATTGAGGAAATGGGTGTAGTAATACTCCGCCGATAACTGCAGTTCCTTGCTACCCATCGGGATGTAGAAAGTGGTGGATAAACCAGCATTGACTGCTTGCTCTTGCTTGATATCTTGAGTCAAGACAAGTTGCCGTGCCGAGGGCATGATGAAGGCATTATCTGCGATGGCGTTTGGCGAGCGGTATCCCATGCCCACGCTACCGCGTAGTGTCCACCATGCAAAAGGACTATAGCGCACATTAGCGCGAGGGGTGAAGAAGAAACCATAACGGGAAGACCAGTCAGCACGCACGCCTGCCACTAAGGACAATTGGTCTGCGTAGGTGTAACTATATTCTGCGAAGATGCCAGGTGTCACCTCATCTCTATCGAGCGCATAGGACAATGAAGATAGATTCTCCTTGTATCGGTCGTAATTAACCGATAATCCTGCACTCAGTCGGTGGTCATTATCAATCAGTCCGCCACCTTCCCAGTTGCCCTGATAAATAGCATTGAGATAGGCATTGAGTTGAGAGGCATTCCACTCTTTATTTCCATATCTATTCTGCTGGTCATGATAGCTGGCTGCAATGATTACTGCCACACTCGAACCGCTTATTGGGTCGAAGACATACCCATTCTTCATAAATCCCTCCACACGCCATGTATTGAGGTCTATATGGTATGGATTGGCAATAGTATCGGCTAATTGTCCGCCTAAACGCGTATCATAAAGTCCGCGCACGAAAGCCTGGAAGGTATAGTCTCCTTGTCTGTAGAACCATCTATTGACTAAATTAGCATGTTGTGTTTTAGGCATATCCACGAATGAGTCTTTATTCTCATCCATTGCCATAAAACCTTGACTATAATGCGCCAAGAGTCCCGTATAGAGTGTGCGGTCCTGAATAGTATCGTTGATAAGTTGCCATCCGCCCATGATATTCGCCTCCGCATGCAATTCGGTATTGAGCATTAGATTGACACTTAGCGGGTTTTGTGTATTAGGTTTGAGCAACTCCACATTGATTTGTCCGGAAGTAGCCTCGTATCCATTGATGACGGATGAAGTACCTTTGCTCACTTGAATAGAACTCATCCATGGACCAGGAATATAGTTCAGTCCGAAGGTTTGCGCCAGTCCACGCACGCCGGGTGTATTCTCTTGTAATAACTGCACATAGGTGCCGCTCAGTCCAAGTAGTCGTATTTGTTTCGCGCCCGTCGCAGCGTCTGCATAGGATACATCCACCGAGGCATTAGTTTCGAATGCTTCGCTGAGGTTACAACATGCAGCGCGGCATAACTCCTCCGTACCTATTGTCTGTGTATCAAAAGCAGATGTGCGGCTACGGAGCACACCTAACTTACGCTCGGTGATTGTCACCTCGTCCAAGATGGCCTCGTCAATCATCACGATGGTGAGTGGCTGGCGATTGAGAACAATAGTGGTATCATTATGATAGCCTACAAAACTGGTCACGAGGGTATTATTTCCCTTCACAGGCATGAGCGTGAATGCGCCCTCAATATCTGTGGCTACACCTATTGTGGTGCCCGCCCAATAGACATTCGCGCCTATCATGGGTTCACCATTACCATCAACTACCACGCCGCTTACTTGCGCGTGGGTATGTATAGTATAAAGGAATACAAAACAAATAAAAAACAGTACCTTATTTCGCATAACTCTCTTTTGGATAGATTTGTCCATTCCAAAATCGAGTGCAAAGGTACTGCTTTTTTTTGATATACACAATCCCTAAAAATAGGTAAAATGTTTTTTTGAATGTTTAGTTGGCATTTTCTGCCACCTATTTATTCGTTCAATAACTGCGCGGTGTGGTTCTTGGTATCCACTTTATCGATAATACGCTCTAATATTCCTTTTTCATCAAAGATGAAAGTTTTGCGTAGTGTGCCCACGCATGTCTTGCCGCACATTTTTTTCTCCCCCCACGCACCAAAGGCTTGTAGCATTTGCGTAGAAGGGTCGCTCAGCAGAGGAAAAGGTAAGTTGTTTTTCTCCTTAAAACGCTGGTGCGAAGCCTGCGAATCTTTGCTTATCCCTAAAACTTGGTATCCGCGTGCCATGAATGATTGGTAGTTATCGCGTATATTACATGCTTCTGCTGTGCAACCAGGGGTAGAATCTTTGGGATAGAAATAGAGAACGGTCTTTTTGCCGATTAGGTCTTGCTCTGTTATCGTGCGCCCACTATCGTCTATGACGCTAAAAGCAGGCATTGGGTCTCCGATATGTAACATGAATGTTAGATGTTAGATGTTTGATGTTAGATGTTAGAATTTAGATTTTTGATTGCATATTAACAATAATCCACGCGGTGGACGCGTGGATTATTGTATGATGTTTAATCTTCTTCTGTTTGTGTTGCAGCGTATGCAGCAAGGAGTTTCTCTTGTACATCGCCTGGCACAAGTTGATACGAATTAAATGCCATGGTGAATGTTGCGCGGCCACCTGTGAGGGATGAGAGTGTGGTAGAATAGCTGCTCAACTCTTTCAAAGGCACTTGCGCTTTGAGGCGTGTGAACTGCTTCTCAGTCTCCATACCGAGCACCATACCGCGACGGCCGTTAATATCGCTCATCACATCACCTACTATCTCTGATGGAACGAATACCTCTACATCATAGATTGGTTCAAGCACCTTAGGATTAGCTTCTTTGAAGGCTTGTGCAAAAGCGTTACGGCCTGCGAGGCGGAAGGATATTTCGTTAGAGTCCACTGGGTGCATCTTACCATCATAGATGATTACGCGTACATCGCGAGCGTAGGAACCTGTTAATGGTCCTTGCTCCAGACGGTCCATAATACCCTTTAGGATAGCTGGAATGAAACGTGCTTCAATAGCACCACCCACGATAGAGTTGATAAGTACAAGTTTACCACCCCACTCCAGACTGATCTCTTGTGTATCCTTTACAGAAATACGGTATTCTTGGTTACCAAACTTATAGGTCTCTTTCACTGGCATACCTTCCTCGTATGGCTCTACGATGAGGTGTACCTCACCGAACTGACCTGAACCACCGGATTGCTTTTTATGGCGATAGTCAGCACGAGCGGACTTAGTGATTGTCTCACGATAAGGAATTTTTGGTTCTACGAACTCTACATTCATCTTATCGTTATTCTCCAAACGCCATTTGAGTGTGCGGAGGTGGAACTCACCTTGACCAGAAACGATAGTCTGACGCAATTCTTTTGATTGCTCTACGATCCATGTTGGGTCTTCCTCGTGCATACGAGTGAGCAATGCTGCTAATTTCTCAGCATCTGCCTCGTTAACTGGCTTGATAGCACGGCGGTAGCGTGGTTGTGGATATGTGATAGGCGCATATTGGAGCTCGCAATCCTTCGCATTGAGGGTATTTCCTGTGCGTGTATCTTTGAGCTTAACAGTAGCAGCTATATCACCTGCAGCCACTTCATCCACTGGAATACGGTTCGCACCCGCTACCATGTATAATTGAGAGATGCGCTCTTTGGAACCGCGCTCCATATTCTGCATATCGTCACCATTGCGAACGGTACCTTGCATCACGCGGAAGTAAGAAACCTCACCGATATGTGGCTCTACAGATGTCTTGAATACATAAAGGCTCGTAGGCGCGCTTGCGTCTGGGCTCACGCGATTGCCATCCACTGTAGGATAAGAGAATTGTGCTGGGCTTGGAGCCATACCATTGAGGAAGTCCATCAAGCGGCGCACGCCCATGTCCTTGAGACCTGAAGTACAGATCACTGGGTACATTGAACCATCTGCATATACAGACTTGAGTCCCTGCATGATTTCTTCGTCTGTCAATCCTTCGCTGAGGAATTTATCGAGCAATGTCTCGTCTGCCTCTGCAGCTTGCTCTTGGAGCTGCTGACGCATCTCTTCTACGCGGTCTGCGTATTCTGCTGGTATCTCTTTAAATTCAGGAGCACCACCTTCTGCCTTCCATACGAGCATTTTTCCCTTCAGTACATCGATAACAGCATTAAAACCATTACCTGCATTCACTGGGAATTGTATGAGTGTACATTTATTGCCAAAGTTTTCTTTCAATTGATTGAAAGTGCGATCAAAATCAGCGTCCTGATGGTCACACTTATTGATTACGAAAGCGAGTGGTTTTTTCACTTTCTCTACGAGGCGGAAGTTATTTTGCGTACCTACTTCCACGCCGCCATTTGCGCTTAACACGATGAGTGCAGAACCACACATCTGCAACGCAGCCATTGTGCCTCCACAGAAGTCATCTGAACCCGCGCAATCGATTACATTCAGTTTCTTTCCTTCAAACTCAATGTTACATACCGTTGAAAAAACTGAGTAACCATACTCTTTCTCTACTGGGAAATAATCGCACACAGTTGATTGAGACTCAATCGAACCGCGGCGTTTGATGACCCCGCTCTCGAATAACATTGACTCCATGAGAGTCGTCTTACCAGATCCACTGCCGCCTAACATTGCGACATTCTTGATCTCATTAGCTTGATAAACTTTAGCCATAATGTGTTGTATTTAAGGTTGATATCTAATCTACTAAGCGAAAGTCTCTACAGGCAAGAGTAAATCTATACTTGCAGAATTGCAAAGTGTACTTAGCAAATTCGGGGCAAAGATAGTAATTATTTTTTATATATGCAAGTATTTTGAGAAAAATAAAGAAAATAAGATAAAAAATAGAGAAAATAAGGACAATATGAAGCATGATTAGGGGTGCTTTTAGTACCGTGATAGTACCGTGATTGACTCGTAAATCATAACACTACCATTTTAATATGATTGAATCAAAAATTACCACACAAAACACACATTGGTTTGCGTATGTCAAAAAAAATCATTACCTTTGCAGCCGCAAAGGTTTTTAATGCACCAAACAAGAAAACAAAAGACAGACAAACTCCACATGAAGGACGAAGGAAAAATAGAAGTAATCGGCGCGAGAGTACACAACCTCAAAAATATCAATGTGAGCATTCCGCGCAAACGATTGACTGTCATCACAGGACTAAGCGGGAGCGGAAAGAGTTCGCTCGCGTTCGACACTATTTTCGCCGAAGGACAAAGACGCTATATGGAGACCTTCTCTTCCTACGCAAGAGGATTCATAGGAAACATGCAGCGACCCGATGTGGATAAGATTACAGGACTAAGTCCCGTCATCTCCATTGACCAAAAAACAACCAGTAAAAATCCTCGTTCCACCGTTGGAACGATTACTGAGATATACGATTTCTTACGCCTACTCTACGCACGAGCAGCCGACGCATACTCCTATGTTTCAGGCAAGAAAATGGTGCAATACACCGACCAACAGATTATTGAACTCATCACCAAAGAGTACGCTAATAAGAAAATACTACTGCTTGCACCACTCGTCAGCGGACGAAAGGGACACTACAAAGAGTTATTCGACACTATCCGTAAGAAAGGATTTATGCATGTGCGCGTTGATGGAGAAATACTGGAACTGACACAAGGCATGAAAGTGGACCGATACAAGGTGCATACCATCGAAGTGGTAGTGGATAGACTGAAAGTAAAAGCCAACGAAGACCCCGACTCTATAGATACACGACGACTGAGACAATCAGTGGACAAAGCCATGACGCAAGGTAATGAAATGATGATGATTGTGGAGGCAGAAAACCAAGAGGCAATGAGGTATCTAAGCCGCAGCCTGATGTGCCCTGAGAGCGGAATAAGCTACCAAACACCCGCACCACACACTTTCTCCTTCAATAGTCCATCGGGATGGTGCCCACAATGCAAAGGACTAGGGAAAGTAGTAAGTAGTGAGATAGGAGTAGTGAGTAGTGAGATAGGAGTAGTGAGTAGTGAGATAGATGAAATTATCATGCAAGATAACTGGTGGGAGGAATTAAAGAACGAGGGAGAAAAGAACAAGGAGCAAGGAGCAAAGACGGATGAAGAAGAATGGTGCGTTTGCCCCGCATGCCAAGGTAAAAGGCTCAACAAAGAAGCACTCAGTTATCGCTTAGGCGGCTACTCTATCGCAGACCTCACCGAGATGGATATAGAAACTTTGTTGGGAGTATTGAGTAGTGAGTATAGAGTACAGAGTAGTGAGTACAGAGTACAGAGTAGTGAGTTAACGGATAGGCAGAAAGCGATTGCCGAACCTATTCTGAAAGAGATATGTGCGCGATTACGCTTTATGCAGTCGGTTGGACTGAGTTATCTATCCCTCAGCCGCAGCAGCGATAGTCTTTCTGGTGGTGAGAGTCAACGCATACGCCTCGCTACGCAAATCGGTTCAAGACTGGTCAATGTGCTCTATATATTAGACGAACCATCCATCGGTTTGCACCAACGAGACAACGAACGGCTCATCAACAGTCTGAAAGAACTGCGCGACTTAGGCAACTCAGTCATCGTAGTAGAACACGATGAACAGATGATGCGTGAAGCCGATTGGATTATCGATATAGGTCCCAAAGCAGGACGATTAGGAGGCGAAGTGCTCTTTAGCGGTACGCCCGAAGAACTGCTCAAGACCGACACTCTGACGGCTAAATATCTTAAGTACAAAGTACCGAGTAGTGAGTACAGAGTACCGAGTAGTGAGATAGGAGTACCGAGTAGTGAGTATAAAGTACAGAGTACGAAGGAACAAGAGAAGTGCATTACCCTGCGCGGATGTACGGGTAATAATCTTAAGAATGTCACACTACGCATTCCTTTGGGTAAGATGGTTTGCGTGACAGGAGTAAGCGGAAGTGGTAAGTCCAGTCTTATCAACCGTACCTTATACCCTATCCTCAGTCAGCATTTCTACCGCAGCAAACAAGGGCCACTACCTTACGAGTCCATTGAAGGATTAGAGCATATCGATAAAGTGATTAATGTGGATCAATCGCCTATTGGTCGCACACCGCGCTCTAACCCCGCCACCTACACGGGAGTCTTCAACGATATACGCGAACTCTTTGCCCAGTTGCCCGAATCCAAGATACGCGGATGGAAAGCAGGGCGATTTAGTTTCAACGCCAAAGGAGGTCGATGCGAGGAATGTGCGGGAAATGGATATAAGACTATTCCTATGCACTTTCTACCCGATGTGTATGTGCCATGCGAGGTATGTGGAGCACAACGCTACAACAGAGAAACATTAGAAGTACGCTGGAAAGGTAAGACTATCGCTAACATACTCGATATGACCATCAACCAAGCTGTAGAATTCTTTGCTTCCCAACCTGCTATCTTGCGCAAGATTAAAACGATTCAAGATGTGGGCCTGGGTTATATCAAATTAGGCCAATCAGCCACTACACTTTCGGGAGGCGAGAGTCAACGAATTAAACTCGCCACGGAGTTAGCACGCCCTTCGACGGGAAAAACAATGTATATCTTGGATGAACCTACTACGGGTTTACATTTTGAGGACATTCGCGTGCTGCTCGGCGTACTGCAGCAATTAGTAGAAAAAGGCAATACGGTGCTCATCATTGAGCACAACACCGATGTAATCAAAGCATGCGACTGGATTATCGATTTGGGGCCTGAGGGAGGACGCAACGGCGGAGAGATAGTTGCAGAAGGAACGATAGAAGATATACGAGAAAACAAAAATAGTTTAACAGGATTATTCTTATAATACATGATTACCAATTCATTAGCTATCACATCACTTATACTGATTGCCATCTTGCTTATTCCTATGATATGCAAGCGACTACATATGCCAAGTATCGTGGGATTTATCCTTGTGGGCATAGCGATTGGTCCGTACGGATTCAATCTCATTGCCAATAATAGCATGATAGATGTATTGGGTAAGATTGGTATTCTATATATCATGCTGCAAGCGGGTATTGAGATTGACCTCAATGATTTTCGTCAGTACCGCCGTTATGCGATTACCTATGGTATATTCTCGTTCCTCTTGCCTTTTGGTTTGGGTTTGCTCACTAGTAGGTTATTGGGATATGGATGGGATACGAGTTTGCTTTTAGGTGCTATGTATGGTAGTCACACGCTGATGACTTATCCTATTCTCAATCGGTATGGTGTGCAGAAGAATATAGCTGCCAATATCGCCGTAGGTGGTACGATGCCTGCCATCACTCTTTCTTTATTGGTATTGGCTTCACTCAAGAGTAATGTGATGTTAGGGGCAGATAGCAATACGCTATTACTTCTTTTGCGGGTTGTGATCTGTTGTGCGGTGATTATCTCGCTTTTTCCGCGTATTGCGCAGTTCGTCTTCAAGCGCAATAACGATACCACGATAGGTTTTATGCTCGTGATGTCCATGATGGTCATCTCTGCGTACTTAGCTGAATGGGCAGGTTTGGAGAGTATTTTAGGTGCGTTCCTTTGCGGCGCTATGCTCAATCGCTTGGTGCCCAACCTCAGTCCTGTGATGAAGCAAATCAGTTTTGTGGGAACGAACATCTTCGTGCCGCTTTTCCTTATCGGTGTAGGTATGATGATTGATATTAGCGTCGTTTGGAGCGGATGGACCACCTTATTGGTAGCAGTAGTGATGATTGGTACCAAGTTATTAGGTAAGAGTTTGGCCGCATGGTTGGCACAGTTATGCTTTAGACTGCAGTCGATGGAGCGCCAACTTATTTTTGGTCTTACGCACGCCACCGCTGCGGGCACATTGGCCATCGTGACGATTGGACATAACATAGGTCTTTTTGATGCCAATATACTCAACGCGTCTGTCATCATGATCCTTGTGCTTTGCACACTCTCGTCGTTCATCACGGAGCACGCTGCCAAACAATTGGCATTGCAAGAAGAAGCGCAGTTGGAGATTGAGAAAGAAGATGATAGTTGGCACGCGTCTATTATCGGCGACGAGCGTTTAGATGCGCTGCAAGAATTAGGTCAATTGAGCGAATTGCATAATCCTATTTACTCTTCCGAGAGCGATTGGAACGAGGCTATTCGCCTCATACGCACCACGAGTACTGCCAGTCTTATTTACCATCCCGTACAACCTATCAATACTATTTCGCGTATCTTAGTGGCGGTGCCTCGTTATGCCGAGAAAGAGCATGATTTCATCTCGTGCTTTGGTTTTATACGCCGCTTGAGCAGCCAGATAGGCGCGAAAGTAGTTTTCTTTGCTAATCGCGAGACGCAACAATCATTGCGTGACTTCTGCAAACGCAAAGGGAAGTATCTGCGCGCATCGTTTAGAGAGATGGAAGACTGGGAAGACGCTTTGATGATTGCTAAACAGATGGGCAAAGACGACTTGATCATCGCTATCAATGCGCGTCCTTCTACTCCCTCCTACAACCCGCTTTTCGAGCAAGTGCCAGATATGCTCAATCGCTTTTTCAGTAATAGCAGTTATATCTTACTTTACCCTGAGCAAGATGTGACTCGCACCACGCAAGATCTGCTGCATAGTGCCCAAACACCTACCAGTACCACATGGAGCATAGTAGGTAGTATTAAACGACAGATTACAAAGCTTTTATCTAAGATTCAACGCCTCTAATCTTCTCCACAAAGAGCACCCAGAGACCGAAAAGCATACCGTAGAAAAGGTATTTGAATATATAATCGTGCAGCATATGGAACCATTCTGGATGGTGCTCCACGAAAAGGGCTATTAGGAATATACGCAGTATATTAAATAGATAGCAGCACACCCAGCCCAAAGGTATATACCAAATCTTATGTTTCCATCCTCCGCGGACGGTGAGGATGAGGCACAACCATATGAACATCTGCTTAAGAGCCGTACATCCCCAGATAATAGTAGTAGCATTACCTGATTGGAAGCGAATAGTATGTTCTCCTACCCTATAAACTGTATTGCGAAAGAGCGCCACCAATTCATACACCACATTCGCTATATGACAAGCCATCCATTCAAAAGGCGCCGTTATATCAAGCCCGAACCAACTCACCATATCCCCATTCTCATCACCTGTCACCGTGTATTTCCATGCATAATTAGCGATAAAGAGCGTTACTACAAAGATGATCACATCTCTGTAGGGCTTTAATGCTGATATGAGTTCAACCTTACTCATTACTCATTACTCAATACTCATTACTCAATACTCAAATCTTCGTCTTCGCGTAGGGCACTTCGTCTATGGCGCAGAAGTCTCCTTTTTGGTACTTGAAATAACCTGCTTGGCAGACCATGGCGGCATTATCTGTGGTGAAGGAGAAAGGCGGGATGAATACTTCCCATTGGTATCGTTTACCATAATCGATAAAGGCTTGTCGTAGTGCGCTATTAGCACTCACGCCACCCGCAACCGCCACTTGACGGATATGCAGGTCCTGCGCGGCTTTCTTGAGTTTGCGCATCAAGATATCCACCACGGTGGTTTGCAGCGATGCACACATATCTTCGCGCAGATTAGGCACTCGTTCGGCCAACTCATCTATCGTCTCCACCTCGTGGGCACGAAGCATGTCACGAAGGGTGTATAGAAAAGAGGTTTTGAGCCCCGAGAAAGAGTAGTCGTATCCTGCTATATTGGGTTTGGCAAATGGGTATTTGGTAGAGTCGCCTTGTTTGGCCAACTTATCTATCCATGGTCCACCAGGATAAGGCAGTCCTAATACTTTGGCGCACTTATCGAAAGCCTCGCCCGCCGCATCGTCTATCGTCTGACCGATGATCTGCATATCGTCTGGCGCCTTGACCAATACAATCTGACTATTGCCACCCGATACCAGCAAGCACAAGAATGGGAAAGAAGGGTGCTTTATCTCTACGCCTTGCAAACCAGGTGTTTGGGCAATAAGACCCTCGCTGGGCGCTATAAAATGGGCTAATATATGGCCTTGCAAGTGATTAACATCTATCAAAGGTACATCCAGCGACAAGGCTAATCCTTTCGCAAACGAAGTGCCTACCAAGAGCGAACCGAGTAGTCCTGGTCCGCGTGTGAAAGCGATAGCAGATATATCCTCTGCCTCCACACCAGCGCGCTTGAGCGCGGTATCCACCACAGGCACTATATTCAACTGATGCGCACGACTCGCCAACTCGGGCACTACGCCACCAAACTCCTCATGCACTTTCTGGCTCGCTATCACATTACTGCAGAGCAAACCATCTACGATGACTGCTGACGAAGTATCGTCACAACTGGACTCAATGGCAAGTATTACTGTCTTCTTATTTTCCATCTCAAAAAGGAGCACACTACTCCATTATAAATTCGGGTACAAAGGTACACTTTTTTTTGCAGAACAGCAAATAAGTAGTCCTATAATGATAGAATAAAATTCTATATGCAAAAAAAACGAACAAAAACTTGCGTATTTGCAATTTTTGTTGTACCTTTGTGCGGTTTTTTATGCGCAGCGCGCATCACACACATGATAATCTACTTTCTATTCATACGCATTGCCGCTTTATTTGGGCACAAAAAGGCAGGCCTAATAGTGAAGGGTCAGCGGAGCACTTTCCGTCAGGTGCTTCATAAGGATGCCAATACACAGCACCTGAAGGGCGCTATTTGGGTTCATGTTTCTTCTGTGGGCGAGTTCGAACAGTCGCGTCCGCTCATCGAGCGTCTCAGGCGCGAGCAACCTGCACGCAAGATAGTGCTCACTTTCTTCAGTCCTTCGGGCTATGAATTGCGTAAAGACTATGACAAAGTAGATAAAGTGCTCTACTTGCCTTTCGCCACACGCCGCAATGCTAAGGCATGGTTGGCTGCTATCGAGCCCAGCATAGCTATCTTTGTCAAGTACGAGTTCTGGCCCGCATACCTTCGCGCGCTCAAGAAAGCCAATATTCCCACTTATAGTATTTCGTCTATCTTCCGTCCCCAGCAGTTATTTTTCAAACCATGGGGCAAACCCTACCTCAATCTGCTCAAATGCTTCACACAGATCTTCGTGCAAGATGGCGATTCGCACGCCTTACTGCTCAAGCATGGTATTGCCAATAGTGTAGTGACAGGTGATACGCGCTTTGATCGTGTGGTGGAGATTCAACAGGCACACAAAGATATATTGGCAGTGCAGCGTTTCATTGAGGGCAGCGACAAAGTGATTGTAGCGGGCAGCACATGGCCCAAAGACGAGCAGTTACTGGCGCGTTATATGCAGACGCTTGAGAACCGATTGGATAGCACAGAGCGTATCAAACTCATCATCGCACCGCACGAGATAGATGAGAAACATATGCACTTCCTTTTCCAACTATTCAAAGGGCGCTATGTGCGTTATACGCAGGCCAATCATATCAGCATGCAGCATATGGATGTGCTCATTATTGACACGATTGGTTTGCTCTCGTCCATCTACCAATACGGTACTGCGGCATACATAGGCGGTGGTTTTGGCGCGGGGATACACAATGCCCTTGAGGCTGCAGTGTATGGCATTCCTGTGGTATGGGGACCTAACTACAAGCGTTTCCGCGAGGCGAAAGGGCTCATCCAATCAGGTGCCGCGCAGAGCATTACCAATTACAAGGAGTTAGAATTGGCATTGGATTACGCACTCGCTAACCACACAGAGATAGGCATCAAATCCGCACAATATGTGCAGAATGAATTGGGAGCAACAGACAAACTATATAATCGATTATTTAAAAACTAGTCCACTAGTTCACTAGTTCACTAGTAAAAAAAAGAAACTACAATGCAAAAACCAAGTATTCCAAAAGGCACGCGTGACTTTAGTCCATTAGAGATGGCACGCCGCAATTATATTTTCAATACCATCCAAAGTGTATTCTCCCTCTATGGTTTTCAGCAGATAGAAACACCCGCAATGGAGAATATCGGTACGCTGATGGGTAAGTACGGAGAGGAAGGCGACAAACTGCTATTCCGCATTCAGAATAGTGGAGAGAAAGCCGCGTCGGCACCCGAGAAGGGTTTGCGATACGACCTCACCGTGCCATTCGCCCGTTATGTGGTGCAGCATAGAGAAAATATACAGTTCCCATTCAAGCGCTATCAGATACAACCTGTATGGCGTGCAGATAGACCACAAAAAGGTCGTTATCGCGAGTTCTATCAATGCGATGTGGATGTCATAGGCACTAATAGTTTGGTATGCGAGTTGGAACTTATACAGATAGTAGAAGAGGTGTATCGCCGCTTGGGAATCAATGTATGTCTGCATATCAACAATCGCAAAGTGCTCGCGGGTATAGCAGAGATCATTGGCCAACCAGAGAAAATCATAGACATCACCGTGGCCATCGATAAACTCGATAAGATAGGCATCGACAATGTGAATAAGGAATTGACGGAGAAAGGATTGCCACAAGAGGCTATTGAGGCACTGCAACCTATTCTCCACCTCAGTGGAACAACAGCCGACAAACTGGCTGCGCTACGCACTATCCTTGCTTCCAGCGAGATAGGTACACAAGGTGTGGACGAGTTGGACCAACTCTTCGCGCTCATCCAAGGCGCAGAGGTGAAACTCAATATCGAGTTAGACCTTTGCCTCGCACGCGGATTGAACTACTACACGGGGGCTATCTTCGAGGTCAAAGCACTTGATGTGCAGATGGGATCGATCACAGGTGGTGGACGATATGACAACCTGACAGGCATCTTCGGCATGCCGAATGTATCGGGCGTAGGTATCTCATTTGGTGCTGACCGTATATACGATGTGCTCACCGAACTCAACCTCTACCCTGCCTCATTGCAGTCATCCACACAACTCCTTTTTGCCACTTTTGGTCAAGAGGAACTCACCTACGCACTCAGTTGGGCAAAGGCATTACGCGAGCAGAAGATAGCCGTGGAAGTGTATCCAGAGCCAACCAAGATGAAAAAACAAATGGGATACGCAGATACCAAGCAAATACCATTCGTGGCCATCGTAGGTGGCGATGAGATGGCGCAGAATAAAGTGATGCTCAAGAATATGCTCTCTGGCGAACAAAAACTCGTCAGCATAGAGGAAATAGTGGCAGAAGTGAAATAACTACACGAAGTAATATAGTAAATCGTTGAATCATGGCAGATACCAATAAGCAGTTTGACCAAGTGACGGCTAAGTGCCGCAGAATATTCATTGATAAGATGGCTGACTACGGTGCCTCATGGCGTATTTTCCGCTTGCATGGCATATCCGATCAGTTGTATATCAAGGTTAAAAATATCCGTCAGCGTCAGGAGACAGGCGTCAGTTTGGTAGGCGATGATATAGAGGGTAACCTCCGTGCTATCGTCAACTATGGTGTGATGGCTATCATTCAGGAGCGCAAAGGTTATGCCGATGGCGTGGATATACCCAATGACAAAGCGGTGGAACTATACGACGAGGTACTGCAAGAAGCCAAGGAACTCATGCTGCGCAAAAACCATGACTACGGCGAGGCTTGGCGCGAGATGAGCAAAGAAGGAATAGTGGATATGATAATGGCGAAAATCATCCGCATCAAAACCATCTTAGACCACGATGGCAAGACGATTGCTTCCGAAGGAGTGGAAGGAAACTACTTCGATATCATAAACTATGCTATATTTGATTTGATTCACTATGAAAACGAATAAGATTGCACTTGTCACAGGAGCTATTGCCCGCACCTTGCTGGCACTCACCTTCCTATTCTCTGGATTTGTAAAGGCCGTTGACCCACTCGGTACAGTGTATAAGATTGAGGATTACCTCATGGCCTTCGGTGGTTGGTTTACTGACCTCATGCCATTAGCAGGCATAGCAGCTGTGCTGCTTATCCTCATAGAGTGGCTATTAGGCGTGTGCATGCTCGCTAATGTGCGCACGAAATGGACAAGCTGGCTATCATTGGTCTTCTACTTAGTGATGACGCCACTCACCCTTTGGATTGCGCTCACCGATCCAGTGAGCGACTGCGGCTGTTTTGGCGATGCCATAGTGCTCACCAATTGGCAAACATTTTGGAAGAATGTAGTGCTCTTATCATTGGCTATTTGCCTTGTCATCTGCCGCAAAGCAATTCCTCAGCTATGGAAAGGATGGGTGGAAATCATCATCGCATTCGTCGGCGCAAGCATAGCGGGAGGAATAATGCTGTATAGCTATAATCATCTGCCTCCAATGGATTTTCGTCCATACAAAGTAGGCAATCATATCCCTACCCTCATGGAAGTGCCTGAAGGTGCTCCTGTGGATGAGTATGCTATCACGCTCATCTATGAGAAAGATGGTGTGGAACAAGAGTTCACCTTGGAGAACTATCCCAAGGGCGACGATAGTTGGACATTCGTAGATCAGAAATCTGTGCTTATCAAGAAAGGTTACGAACCACCTATCCACGATTTTGAAATCCTCACGATGAATTTTGAGGATATCACTTATGATATTATAGAGTCGGAACAAGCCATCACGCTCATCACGATGTATGACCTCGATAAGACGAACCGTACCCAAGCAGCCAAACTGATGGATATATACCAAGCATGTATGGATAGAGGAGAACAATGCTATTTCTTGACAGGTTCGGGCGAAGAGCAGATCTATGCCTTCGGCGAAGAGATAGGTATGGATATGGAGACTATTGAAAGCACATTCTGCACGATTGACCCTGTAATGCTCAAGACTATCGTACGCGCCAATCCAGGTATGTTCGTGGTACAGAATGGCACTATCCTGGAGAAACACAACTTGAAACAATTATAATCAATATAAATAATAATCTAATTCGAATATGAGAACAAAAATGGTAGCAGGTAACTGGAAAATGAATAAAAACCTGCAAGAAGGCGTAGCATTAGCTACCGAATTAAAAGAAGCAGTAAAGAACCCTAATTGCGCTGTGGTGATTGGCACTCCATTCATCCACCTCGCTACTGTAGCAGAGTTGCTCAAAGACTCTCCTATCGCTGTAGCAGCAGAGAACTGCGCAGACCACGATAAGGGCGCCTACACTGGCGAAGTGAGCGCAGAGATGGTTAAATCTACTGGCGCTGAGTATGTTATTCTTGGCCACTCAGAGCGCCGTCAATACTATGCTGAGAGCTATGAGATGTTAGCAGAGAAAACACGCCTCGCGTTGGCAAATGGATTGAAAGTTATCTTCTGCATCGGTGAGGTGAAAGAGGAGCGCGAAGCTGGTAAGCAGAACGAAGTGGTGAAAGCACAACTTGAGGGTTCTGTATTCAACTTAACCGCTGAGGAGTGGAAGAATATCATCTTGGCTTACGAACCAGTTTGGGCTATTGGTACCGGTTTGACCGCTACTCCAGAGCAAGCACAAGAGATCCACGCATATATCCGCGGATTAGTAGCAGAGAAATACGGCAACGAAGCTGCTGACGACACTACTATCCTCTACGGCGGTAGCTGCAATGAGAAGAACGCAGCAGAGTTGTTCGCTTGCCCAGATATCGACGGCGGACTCATTGGTGGCGCAGCACTCGTAGCAGAGAAATTCCTCGCTATCATCGCTGCAAGATAAATGTCAATTCCCATGGCGCTTATCAAGACCATAAATAGAAACGGAGAAATCCTCACACCAAACATCGCTGATGATGTCTTCATGGCAGATAATGCCACCGTCGTTGGCGATGTAACGGTGGGAGAAGGAACCAGTCTATGGTTCAATGCCGTGCTGCGTGGTGATGTCAACACCATCACCATTGGTAAACATTGTAATATACAGGATGGTTCTGTACTGCATACGCTCTACAAGAAATCAACTATCACCTTAGGCGATTATGTCTCCGTCGGGCATAATGTCACTATCCATGGTGCCGATGTAGATGACTACGCGCTCATCGGTATGGGTAGCACCCTACTCGATGGCGCACATGTAGGCGAAGGAGCTATCGTGGCTGCAGGAGCACTCGTGCTCAAAGGCACACAAATAGGTCCGTATGAGATTTGGGGAGGTGTACCTGCTAAGTTTATCAAGAAAGCAGACCCCGCGCAGACAGAAGAAATCAATAAAACGATTGCTAATAACTACGCCATGTACGCCTCATGGTATAAAGAATAAAGGACTCATTATCATGTTTAATAGAATCTTATTAAAACTCTCTGGCGAGAGTCTGCAAGGACAACAAGGTTACGGCATTGATACCCAACGATTGAGTGACTACGCCGAGCAAGTGAAAGCTATTGCGCAAAAAGGCGTGCAAGTGGCTATTGTTATCGGAGGCGGTAATATCTTCCGCGGTTTGAGCGGCGCGCAGCGTGGTTTTGACCGCGTGAAAGGCGACCAAATGGGTATGCTGGCCACTGTGATCAACGCACTCGCACTACAGTCTGCTTTGGAAGCCATTGACCAACCTGTGCGCCTACTCACTGCCATCCGTATGGAGCCTATAGGTGATTTCTACAGCCCTGCGAAGGCTATCCGTTTGCTCAATAAGGGCAATGTAGTCATTCTGGCGGCTGGAACGGGCAGTCCTTATTTCACTACGGATACGGGTTCTTCACTCCGCGCTATTGAGATACAAGCCGATGTGATGCTCAAAGGAACACGCGTGGATGGTATCTACACTGCCGACCCTGAGAAAGACCCTACCGCCACTAAGTTCACAGAGATAACCTACGATGAGGTTATCCAACGCGGACTGAAAGTGATGGACCTGACAGCCACAGTGATGTGCAAGGAGAACGGCATGCCTATCTATGTCTTTGACATGGATACAACAGGTAATCTTGCTCGTGTCATCGAGGGAGAAACCATAGGAACATTAGTAAAACCCTAAAAATTTAATTATATGTTAAACGACGAACTTGAACTCTACGAGACAGCAGCCGAAGAGCAAATGCAAAATGCTGTAACTCACTTGGACGACGCACTACAACACATCCGTGCAGGTAAAGCCAACCCTCGCATCCTCGACCCAGTAAAGGTTGAGTACTACGGAATGATGTCACCATTGAGCAGTTGTGCTACTATCACAACACCAGACGCGCGTACTATCGCAATCCAACCATGGGAGAAAAAACTCATCGGAGAGATTGAGCGCGCTATCATCAATTCGAATATCGGACTCACACCATCTAATAATGGTGAGGTAATCCGCCTTATCCTTCCTCCTCTTACCGAAGAGCGCCGCCGCGAACTATGCAAGCAATGTAAGGCAGAGGCAGAGAATGCCAAAATGTCTATCCGTAATGCACGACGCGACGCTATTGAGGAATTTAAGAAATTGGTGAAGAATGGCTTGAGCGAAGATATTCAAAAGGACGCTGAAGAAGATGTTCAAAAAGTGCATGATAAATACATTGCTAAAGTAGAAGCACTCTACGCAGCAAAAGAGAAAGAAATCATGACCGTATAATGGTCTCATGCGTGGTTTAGTAATTAAATCTACGGGTAGCTCATACATCGTTCGTCTGGACGATGGTTCGGATGTGGAATGCCGTGTAAAAGGCAATTTCCGCATCCGTGGCATCCGTAGTACCAATCCCGTAGCTGTAGGCGATTTCGTGGAAATCAAAATACAGGAAGATGGCACGCATTGGATTAGCGAGATAGAAGAGCGCCGTAATTATATCATCCGTCGCGCCACTAATCTCAGCAAGGAGAGCCATATACTTGCGGCTAATATCGACCAAGCGGCATTGATTGTCACGGTCAATCATCCTGTCACTTCTACCACTTTCATCGATCGTTTCTTGGCTACCTGCGAGGCCTATCGCGTGCGCGCGGTCCTTATATTTAATAAGATAGACCTGCTCTCTGATGAGGAGATGGCGCATTTAGCCGAACTGCAAGCGCTCTACGAATCTATTGGTTATCAAACCATTTCCTTCAGCGCCCTCCACCTCCAACATCTAACATCTAACATCCAACATCTCCTCTCAGGCCGTGTCACTTTACTGAGCGGCAATTCAGGCGTGGGCAAGAGTACCCTACTCAATGCACTTTTTGGCAAAGAGATGACGCGTACGGGTAAGATATCCGATGCGCATGATAAGGGTATGCATACCACCACTTTCTCGGAGATGTATCCTCTCCCTACGGAGTGGGCTACCAGCGGTTGGCTCATTGATACGCCGGGTATTAAGGGTTTTGGTTCGGTAGATATGGAGAAAGAGGAGATAAGTCATTATTTCCCAGAGATTTTCCGTGTGAGCAGTATGTGCCGTTTTGGTAACTGTTCTCACACGAATGAACCTGGCTGTGCTGTCCAGGATGCGCTCGTCAAGGGCGAGATAGCCATCAGCCGCTACGAGTCCTACCTCTCCCTTCTCGGCGACTGCGCAGAGAATAAATATAGATAAATTATAGTGTGGATTGGTAAAAAATCAAAATCCCAAGTTTTTTCCCAAGTAAAAAATTTGCGTGTTTCTTACAAAAGCTGTACCTTTGCAGCAAAATTTTAATATATATATCATTATGAAACGATTATGTATAGTCATATGCTTACTGATAAGTATGCATGGATTTTCGCAAAGCACAATTTCTAAAGAATTATTTCCAACTTTGGCAGGTTTGCAGCGAACAAGTTGTACAAAGACTATAGGAGAAGATGAATATGGAACTGTTTGGGGATCGCGTTCATATTTAATGCAAGAAACACAAAGCACTACTATTGATGGAAAGCAATACATGGTGTTTGGAGATGATCAATACAATAGATTCGCATTGCGCGAAGAAAATAATAAGATATTGGTTTATAGTTCAATATTGAAAAAAGACCTTGTATTATATGATTTCACATTAGAAGTTGGCGACTCTTTGCCTGCGCTCTATTTTGTGTGGCGTGTACACGACACTATGCAGCAGTGGTTATACATTGGAGATATATTGGACTACAACGAAGATGATGGTGGAACAATATTGCCTGCTGATACCTTCGTTGTTACAGATATATCAACAATTACATTGCTTGACGGGAAGGAGTACAAGAAATGGACATTCAATAATGGAATGCAATATGTTGAAGGTATAGGTAGCTTTGGTATTAGTTATGCATGGAATGATTTTTTCCAACTGATAGCCCATGTTCCGCAATATTCTGATGCCGTTAGCGAACATCTCGTTTGTGTTAGCAAAAACGGCCAACTACTCTATCAATTAGACGAGGCAGAAATGGAGCGTTTGAATACAGAGTGTCTGTGTGATGGCTACCAATCTTCCTACAAATCCCAATGGTGCGATACATGGAATGTGTTTGTGAAAAATGGCAGCGTATATCCACCACATGAAGAAACATATCGCTATCAATTGGCGCAAGATACCGTCATAGGTGAGCACACCTATACTGCTGTTGTTAGCAAAGCCATCAATGACGCTCTTGATGCACCTCATTATGTGGCAGCTGTTCGCTTTACAGATGATAGAAAAGTGTATATCTATTACGATAATGCCGAATATTTGTTATATGATTTCAATGTACAAGAAGGTGATGAGTTAGAAGTCTTTGCTGGTATCAACAATTATAGATTCGGTATAAAAACATACAAGTGTATTGTAACAGGCGTTGAACAGTACGCATGTATAGGATGCCCCGCAACTATTACTTTACATGTGCCTAATCATCCTGATGATTTTACAGAGATATACCGTAGAACTCAATGGCAAGAAGGAGTAGGTGATGTATATTCTGGATTTCTTAATGGCGTGAACGGCTATGTGCCTGTGGACGGTGGCGGTTCGGTACATTTGCTCTGTGCATACCAAGGCGATGAATTAAAATATACAGGTCCTTTATACGAAGAATACGGTTGTGGTGATGATGCAGAACAAAGTCCCGAAGACCTCTTCCCAACACTCTGGGGTTTGCAGCGAACAACTTTTTATCACTATACCGAGTGTTCAGATAGCTATTCTTCATTGACCGCTTCAAATGAAATCGTTACTATAAACGACAAACCATACTTGCGTTTTGGTCAAATGTTTCTTCGTGAGGAAAATAATCAAGTATTAATATACAGCGCTGCTTATGATAAAGATCTCGTTCTTTATGACTGGAATTTAGAAGTAGGCGACTCCATATCTCTACTTGCAATGGATTATGGTGTTTATCCCGAATATGCAGTTTCCGTGGTAGATTACAGAGTGATTGTAGATATTGATGAGAATGGAGATTTGATCATGGATACTATACCTACGGATAAAGTGGTTGTAGATAAAATATCTACTATTACTTTGTTAGATGGTAAAGAGTATAAAACATGGCATTTGGCTACAGGATGGGTAGGTGGAATAACTTATGTAGAGGGAATAGGCATACTTAGCGAAAGATATGGCGGAGGAGACTACTTTGGATTAATAAGACCAGAAGAACTCCCAACTTGCTACTATGGAGATCTGTTAGTCTGCGTAAGCAAGAACAATAAACTCCTCTACCAAATGG
>CALATT010000120.1 GCA_937891905.1 uncultured Bacteroidales bacterium
AGCCCGTCCATTTAGCGGAGTGGTATGGACCTTTGCGACTAATTGCCGAACGCGACACTCAATACTACTTCCTCGCACTTGCGTGCCAAGAAAGCAGCCTCCTCGGCATTGAGCAGTGGCGCCACCTCTGCATACACACGCGCATGGTAGGCATTGAGCCATTCAATCTCCGCGGCCGTCATGAGACTCATATCGATGAGTGAGGTATCGTAGAAGCAGAGCGTGAGCGTTTCAAACCCATACCATTCATCTTCGGTAGTAGCCGCTTCTGTGCGTTCCACTGGCACTACAGTAATCAAGTTCTCCGTGCGGATTCCCCATTGACCTGTGCGGTATACACCTGGTTCGTCAGAGATGATATGTCCTATTTCTAATGGCGTAGGGTTATTATCGGTGCGCACATTCTGTGGTCCCTCATGGCAACCCAAGAAATGGCCTACTCCGTGACCCGTGCCGTGACCGAAAGTAATACCTGCTTCCCACATAAATTGCTTAGCCAAGGCGTCGAGTTGGTTACCTCGTGTGCCTCGTGGGAACCGTGCGCGAGCAAGGGCTATATGCCCTTTGAGCACATAAGTGTAGTCGCGTTTGGCTTGTGCAGGTTGCTCACCACCCAACCATACAGTGCGTGTGATATCGGTGGTGCCATCTAAGTATTGTCCGCCCGAGTCAAGTAGCAGCATTCCTTCTAGTTTCACCACAGCGCAGTTGTCTGCGGTGGCGCCATAATGCACGATAGCTCCGTTGCCTAAATATCCAGCGATAGTACCGAAAGACTCTTCTACGAAGTTCTCTCCCATAAGGCGATATTCGTGCAGTTTCTCCATGAGCGTCCATTCGGTCTGCGTTTGTCCATTCGCAAAAGCCTCCTCTTCAAGCCATTTGAAGAAGCGCGTCAGCGCCACAGCATCCTGACGCATAGCAATACGCTCGCCCTCTAACTCAATAGCATTCTTGCGCGCCTTGAGCACCACGATAGGCGATTGAATATTCACTCGTGCGCAATCATCATTGATGGCTTCAAAGAGGGCACGATTAACGCGCGCACCATCGTAGAAGATAGTAGCATTCAATCCGCCAATATAGTCATATACTGCTTCATAAGGCAGTACATCTATAGTATTGAAATCGAGATAGTTCTGCGCTGGAGAATCCACCTTGTTAGCATCCACAAAGAGGGTACATTTATCATTCTGTAGCACCACAAAACTGATTACTACAGGATTATACTCCACATCATTTCCGCGTATATTGAGCAGCCATGCTATCTCATCCAATGCGCTGGATATGAGTGCCCATGCGCCATTCTTACATTTCGCATTGAGCACCTCGCGCACGCGTGCCAGTTTGCTCTCTACTGTCTCGCCAGCGAAGTCTGCGCTGTATGGATAGAGCACATCTTGCGGAATAGCAGGACGGCCTTCGGTCCATAGTGGTGCAATAAGGTCAATCGACTGCACGCCTATGCCTGCGTCTGCGAATTGTGCTTGCCATGCAGCGAATGTATTGGCGCTGTACATCTTGGGATTCATACCCACTGTACCTTGTATATTGGCGCACAACCAATCGATAACAGATGGGCAGTCAATATCCGACTCGCGCATGAGTTCGATAGTCGAACCCTCCAATTCCACGCCAGCTTGCAGATAGTAACGACTATCGGTCCAGAGGAGGGCTTTATCCATTGTTATTACCACAGTACCGCTCTCGCCTTGAAAACCAGAGAGCCATTGCATCTCACACCAGTGTGAAGCCATATATTCGCTGGCATGTGGGTCTGTACCTGGCACAATGTATGCCGCCAATTGATTGCGCTGCATCATCTCGCGCAACGCTGCTATTTTCTCTATTACAGTCATCGTTATATTATTCATATTAACACTTTTTCGGGCGAGTTTTCGCTGCAAAGGTACTACAAAATAATCAATTGTGCAAGATTTTTAGCAAAAAAAATGTGATAAGTTCACTTACATACATGATTTTGCTAAATAGATTGCCAGTTGCAGGATACTGCGACTGGACCTTCGAAG
>CALATT010000121.1 GCA_937891905.1 uncultured Bacteroidales bacterium
ATATGTATTTATTATTTTTCAAATCTTAGTTCTCCAGCATAGCCATTCGTGTCCGTACGATTTCCAGATACAGATCCTGCATCTCTGCTGAAAGGAATGAACTGCGTATCGTTTCCTCCCACTGCGGCAACACAGCCGAAAAGCGCTTCCGCATGTTTTCTTGCACTTTCTCCGGCACTCCACTCCGCGTCATCGCTACACTCCAATCGCGCCAACCGATCTTGCGCTTCTTGCCGTTCAGATTCAGCGCCAACTCCTCCGGATCAGTAGGCACCACGGCCAATGTGTTTAGCAGGTCATATGCCGGAGCCAGGACATAATTACCCTTCGGCGCATATAGTGAGAAGTTCTTCAGATGCATATCGCTATTGCCTGTCAACCAACTGAATATAACCACTTGCCAGAAGTTCACAACATCCAGCATCGGCGCAGCAGATAAGCGGTTTATTACTTTACTGACCTGCTCATACGAACCGCGATATTTGTATTCCGTCAACTGTTCCGACAATTGGCACAAGTCCTCCATCGGCACTTTTTCGCCTTTATAAGTCCTATCAATACGCGTGGATAGGTACACCAGTTGTCCGTCCATAAAGCGCGCCAAACAATGCGGTACCACCGCTATCCCTGCTTGCTCAGCCAAATGCATCGTCAGATCCTCGTTCTCCGGCAATTCTGCGTACAACTTTGTCTGCGGTTTCAGGATATATTTACCGCTCAGTCCAACAATCGTGAAACGCGTTGTCTGCTCCACTCGTTGTATATCTATTGACAGTTTCGCTTGCACTCCCGGCACTGTTGTCTGCGTACGAATCACAGACTTCGCCAACTGCCGCACCTGACTATGGTCGTACGGCAGATCTGGAGCCTTTGTTGCACCGAACATCCTCTTCGCACAAACGGCATGATAATCCACCTCTCCAGCCTTTAATTCCTTATAGCAATACAAACACCGCATACCAAGTCTTATTTATCATTTATCATTTCTTCGATGCTAACAGCTCCAATACAATCCTTGCAGCATGTAAGAAGCAATGCCATCCTATCTCGCGGATTGATTTTCCAACTCTCTACAGCCACATCAAGCAGCCATCCCTCCGGTATCAACCCATCAAAGAATGGAAACATCACATTCGACACATACGGTTCTTCACGTAACGGTAGCGTTAGAGATACCGGTTGTACTCCCTCACGCGCCAAGTAGTCCGCATCATAAGCAAACATAAAACCATTCTCATCTTCTCGTATCGTCCCTGCCGCGACTCCTTTATAATATACTCGTCCCGTCTTCATTTTCAAATCTAAATTCTAAAATCATTGATTTCTATTGGACTCTATGGGTTCTAACAATGCGCCAAAGAGCCGAAGCACCTGATTCACCTTATCCATCCGCAAAGTTTCTTTACCTTGCTCTAACTCACGCACAAACCGTAGTCCAACTCCGGACTTGAGACTCAAATCTTCCTGGGTCAAACCAAACTCTTTCCGTTTGGTCTTAACATATGTAGCTAATATTGTCATATTCTTTTTTTGTACCTTTTCGGGTATAATATTGTATCAAAAAACACAAATACACCCGTACGGGTATAATTTTATAAAAATTTGCAGTTTTTATACCTTATCGGGTGCAAATTTAGTATTTATTTTTGATATACACAAATTTTTCTCAATAAAATTGCAGAAAAATAGAATTTATTGTTTACTTTTTAGCGTTTCGCGAGTTAATGAGTTAATGAGTTAGCGATTAAGGAATTAAGGAGTTAATGAATTAGGGATTAAATAAAAAATGTTTTTGACTTTTTTTGTGAGCGAAGCGTGTTTTTGTGAGAACCCAGCAGCGATTATTAAATCGTCTGCGACGAGAGTAAAAATTAAGGCGCATTTATGCTCGCATATGAATGCGGATTAGTTGTTTACGCTCGAAGCCGCGTGGGCTGAAAGCATAGCGGTGGTGGGTTCGTCGTTTTTGATTCCATCTAACATCTAACATCTACCCCTGCCAGTATATCAATGATGCGCTCGGCGGTATGTCCATCCTATAGTGTTGGTACTCCTACCATGCATGTACAAATTCCTCAAAGTGCAGGATTTTCTCGTTGCCTCCAGGCATGAAGACCATATGCTGGAAATCATTTTTCTTTTGAGTCATATCCAAGTTCTGCACAAGGATGATCATTGCTTGCTTTAATTCTTCTTTATTAGTTATACCTGTACGTTGTTGCAAAAATGCATAGTCTGGTTCAATTCCTAGTCCCAGCAAGAACATCGCGTCGTAGAAATCTCGTCCTTTACTTCTGGTAAGCAATGCAGTGATTTTCATGGCGCATAGCACCGAATCGGGTGGAACTTGAATAGGAAAGAATTTACCACATCCGTTGATGTATTTCACCTCGGGTTGATACTCTACCTTTTGATCTTGCGCTTCTATTTTGATAAGAAAGCGTTCTTCTCGATGTCCAGTCAGCCCCATATCAAACAGTAACTCGGGGAAATATAGGTTTCTTCTATATGCAGTTAGGCGTGCGTTTTGTCTATCTCGTGTTTCTATTTTAAGTCCCATTTGCTGCAAGAAAACAACGATATCATCTGTCATAGCCATAAAATCTGCTTCGCTAAGTTGATGACAGTCAAAATCAAGATCCTCCGAAAAGCGGTCTATATGTCTCAATAAACGCAGGTTTGTTCCTCCTATAAAAGCCACTTTGCTGGCATAATCTGTATGCGATAGATGCTCCAATATCATCAACTGTAAATACTCTTTGAGCATTTGCTTGTTAAAATTAGGATTATTCGCAACAGTTGTTGGGAAAAATTGTCTAATATATTGCAGGTCTATCATATATTATATGCTTTTAGGAGAAGTTTTACCCTCTTATTTAGTTGTGGGCTATTCCATCGTTGTAAATACTCGTTCAATCTGGCTTGGTTGAGTTCGTATAGCAAGTAATCTTCATCTAAGCGTAGTTGTACAAAATCATCCTCCGTTTGATATTCTGGGTGTAGATAAAGCAAATCCAACAATGCTTTTTCAGGCGTAGCTATCGTATATATTCTGCCGCCATAGTACGAATTGGTAATGGATAGGGGTTGATACCCAAAAAATAGTCTTGGCGTTATTGTTTGATAGGTATAAATACCTATAGCATTTTCGTAGCGTGCTGTTTTTTTTGTAGTCACACTTGTCAATTGTATTATAGTTTCAGGTATCATACCATAAAATGCCAAAGCATAATGCAGACTTATATAGGATGGTTCTGTTATTTGATTAGCAATCAGTAGTGCCATATCACGATCTTGTATACATTCTGTAAATGCATACCAACCTCGTTTGAGTTTTATGATATATCCATTTTTTACCCATCGAGTGATATTATTCACATCGTAATTAGGATAAAACATGTTTATCTGCTTGATGCTAAAGCACCCCAGAGGCAATAATTTTTCTCTAAATGACCAGTAATCCATTCTTCAAAATATTTGTTTTTATTCCAAAAACTCTGCAAAGATAGTGATTTTCTCGCATAAAAACAAATATTTTTCAATTAAATATTATTTTTTTACACTTTTTGCAATAGTTTTATACTACTGTCCCATTAAAGTCATTCGTGTTGCTTGTAAATCTTTAAAACACAGTTTATAGTATAGATATTTAAGGCGCGACGATTTGAAAATAAAATTTATCTATGTTTATCTCCTCTGGTCGCATGTTTTTGGCTTTTTTGTGTGGAGAAAGCAATTGACTTTTGCTTTC
>CALATT010000122.1 GCA_937891905.1 uncultured Bacteroidales bacterium
CGCGTACACACCATTCTCTTCTTCATCGCTATTGTGGCTAACTGCGGCGGTTTGCTCTCTCCATTAGGTGACCCACCTTTGTTCCTACTCTTCCAGAAAGGCACTCCATTCGCATGGTGGATGCAGAATATGGTAGGCGAATGGTTAGTGACCGGCGCATTGCTTTTGATTGTTTACTATATCGTGGACTCCTATATCTATCACCACAAAGAACCAACAGAGAACTTGATGGCAGATATCCGCGAGGCAGGCAAACTGCAAATGAGCGGACTGATCAATATATTCTGGTTGCTCTGCGTGATTGCCGCTACCATGTTTATCAACAAAACATATATCCCTATCATGGGTGAGGAGCATGCAGCATGGTATATCAAATTACTCCGCGAATGGGCATTCATCCTCATTATCCTCGGTTCTTGGGTGACCACCAAGAAGCAAGTGCGTGTGGATAACAACTATTCATGGACTCCTATCATGGAAGTGGCATGCGTCTTCTTAGGCATCTTCGTAACGATGGCTCCTGCCTTGGAGTTCTTACGCCAAAACCCACTCCCTATCACCGAAGCATGGCAGTTTGTTTACTGCACAGGTACCTTGAGTGCATTCCTGGATAATGCACCTACAGCAATGGTTTTCCACGCCACCGCTTCCACCTTGCCTGTTGATGCAGCAACAGCTGTAGCAGGTATCGCACCTGAGTTTATGAAAGCTATCTCACTCGGTGCTGTCTTCTTTGGCGCACTGACCTATATTGGTAATGGACCTAACTTCATGGTGAAGTCTATCGCTGAGCTAGAAGGAATCAATATGCCATCTTTCTTTGGCTATATGATTAAGTTCAGTCTCATCGTACTATTACCTATTTATATTATTGTACAACTGATATTTATCTAATGACATTATTCGAACAAGTAAGCGAGGATATCAAGAAAGCGATGCTCGCTAAAGACAAAGTAGCGCTGGACGCACTACGAGGTATAAAAAAAGAGTTTCTTGAAGCCAAGACAGCCAAAGGCGGCGATGGTGAATTGCATGACGATAAAGCATTGCAAATTCTGCAAAAGATGGTTAAGCAACGCAAAGAGTCTGCAGAGATGTTCACCAATGCGGGTCGTGCCGAACTGGCAGCAGACGAGATGGCTCAATGCAAAGTGATTGAGCAATACCTCCCTGCTATGCTCAGCGAGGAAGAACTGACGGTTGTGCTACGCGAGATCATCGCTCAAGTAGGAGCTACTGGTCCACAAGACATGGGCAAAGTGATGGGCGTAGCCACCAAGCAATTGGCTGGCAAAGCAGAAGGCAAAGCTATTAACCTCAAAGTGCGCGAATTATTACAGCAATGAAACGATTCGTTATCATGATTCTATTGGTAGCAGGTTTGGTGCCTGCTACCAATATATTTGCTCAGACAGCAGTGGTGGATACGATTGCGGCCACAGAGGTAATGACGGATAGTATTGCAGACCGCTCGTGGATAAGTGTGGTTACCGATTGGTATGCTGCGCATATGAATTACGGTTCGATCACGGGGCTGATGACTATTGAGTCTTCGTTCATACCCTTCCCCAGTGAAGTGGTTATTCCGCCTGCTGTTTATGTAGCCTCCGACCCCAATAGTGCCGTATATGCCACGGATAATTATATCGTGAATGTGCTGCTTATTGTTCTTTTCGGCACCATAGGTGCTATCTTGGGCGCAATCATCAATTATTTCCTATCTATGTGGTTAGGCCGCGCTATCATCTATGCTTTCGCAGATAGCAAGTTAGGTCACTTATGCCTCTTGAGCCGCGAGAAAGTGGAGAAAGCAGAGGCGTATTTTAATGAGCATGGCAAAGTGAGCACTTTTATTGGTCGTCTCATTCCAGGTATCAGACAATTGATTTCTATCCCTGCAGGATTGAGCAAGATGCATTTTGGTTGGTTTTTATTCTATACCTTCCTCGGTGCTGGTATTTGGAACTGCGTATTGGCGCTATTAGGTTATATAGCGCACGGACAGGCTGACCTTATAGACAAATATAGCCACGAACTAAGCGTGGCCATATTGGTAGTATTAGGATTAGCAATCCTCTATTTCATAGCGAAGAAACTTATTGCTTCAGCCAAGCGAGGATAGATTTTCTCTTTTTGATTATCTCAGCCAATAGACATCCCATTATCCATCCTACTAAGAAGCACAGCACTAAGCATTTAGGGCGTGCATTAGTAGGAGCAGATGCGGCAGTAAATGGCATTTCTAATACAACTGGTGCTGTAGCCAACTGCATACGATAGTCACCGCGTTGCAAGTGTGCTTGCTGCTCGTAGATATCTTTCAAGAAAAGGCGCACCTTCCAATCGCCCACAAAAGCCACTCCTTCACCTACATTAGACATCTTCTTTCCCTCAAAATTATTATGGAAATAATACTGACTGGTGAGGCTATCAAGTTTGAGGGCTTGTGTGTGATTGAATGCCACCTCATTGCGTAGATTAGGCAAGTATGCCTCGTATGACTTCTGCAATGCAGGATTGGTATTCAAGAAATTCAATACCGCCTTCTCTATCTCAGGCAGCATTCCCATATGAATGGATTTGATATTGAATTGCAAGCATATACGATCTTGCATCTGCACGCGTGTGGTATCTGTAGGAGATGATTTATCGTCAAAATCAATATAATCCGCCACGCCATCATTGAGGCAGTCAATCACGCGATAGGTGGCAAAACCTGTGGCTTTGCCCGTATAGATATATTCGCCAATATTCTCTCCTGCTGGTATATTCTGAGCCGAAGCGAGAGGACTAAAGGCTTGCTGAAACTGCGCGATAGTAGGTCCATTGAGCATCGCTACTGCATTGACACGATAGTTGAGGTTATCATAGCGTGAGTAATAATACCCTGCCCCAATTGCCAGTATAAGGCATGGGAATACTATCCACCAATATTGGAATGTATGACGAAGCATTTGGCAGAAGATGCACCATAAAGCCTTACATCCGCGTCCTATTGCTTTTGCGCAAGCGACGCATAATTCAAAGAAATTCAATTCTCGTTGTTGTTCCATAGGTATAATTATTTTATTGTCTGCGTTATTTTCTGCGAATCCAACTAAATGCTGAGTGGGTATTATTCGTTGGTTCTTGCGTGGCATTATCTTCTTCCACCTGAATGATTATATCGTCTGCCGAAGGAGAAACGGTGCGTTCTTGTTCTGCCTGGATAGCTGGCTCTTCTGTACGCAAGGTGTCATTGAGGTCAAGGGTTTGTGGTTTCTCATCCTCCATTGGTTTTGCCACCTGAGGAGGATAATTATCTTCAATAGCTTCGGTAATGGTTTTCTTTCCTTCCTCTGGTTCCTCCGAAGGTAGTCCATCCACTTTATATCCTGTAGCAATCACAGTAACGCGCACATCTTCTCCAAGCGTTTCATCAATAGAAGCACCCCATTGCACTTCTATATCATCGCCCACTTCTTGTACAAAAGCATTGATCTGGTCAATCTCTTGCATCACGATGGCATGCTCTGTAGAGCAATAGAACTGCAATAAGATTCGCTCTGCACCATGTACATCATTGGTATTAACGAGTGGCGAATTGAGAGCATCGTTAATGGCATTCGTAATGCGGTTCTCACCTGATGCTTTGCCTATATTCATAATAGCCACTCCACCCTTTTTGAGTGTATTGCGCACATCCGCAAAATCGGTATTGATATACCCAGGCACGGTGATGATTTCTGCAATTGCCTTAGCCGCATTAGCCACCACATCATCTGATTTGCTAAAGGCATTGATGAGGTTGAGGTCTGGATAGATTTGTTTGAGTTTCTCATTATTGATAATCAACAAAGCATCCACATGTTTGGCGAGTCTTGCCACGCCAGTCATTGCCTTCTCTATCTTCTTCTTTCCCTCAAAAGCGAAAGGAAGCGTCACGATACCTACAGTGAGGATACCTATCTCCTGCGCTACCTCCGCCACCACAGCAGACGCGCCCGTACCAGTACCGCCACCCATTCCAGCGGTTATGAAGAGCATTTGTGTGCCATCATTAAGTGCTTCTCGTATATGTTCGCGACTCTCCTCAGCATATTGACGGGCAGCCTCTGGATCACCACCTGCACCTAATCCAGGACCTAACTGGAGTTTGCTGGTCACAGATGATTTGACCAATACTTGGCGATCAGTATTGCATACAAGGAAGGACACATCCTTAATTCCTTGGCGCTGCATATAATTGACAGCATTACAACCGCCACCACCTACGCCAATGACTTTGATTATTGTGTCTTCTGTTAAGCCTTCCAAAGGCAATGTGATTAAATTATCTTCCATGATTTTTAATGTTTAACGAGTTAATGTTTAATGTTTAATGAGTTAATGTTTAACGAGTTAAGGAGTTAGTTTTGATCTATGAACATATCGAGGGTGTTTTCTTTTACTCGTTCAAAGAAACTCGGTTTGCGCACCAATTGATTTTTATGGTTATCGCGATAATCTTGTCCCAACAAGATGGTTCCAACAAGCGCTGCGTATTGTGGAGAGAGATATTTCTCTTCCGTATCTCCTTTTAGTAATAAGTTATGCGCGCCATATTGTACACGAAGCGAAGTTTGCTGCTGTAGATAGTCGGCTATGCCTTGCAGCATACTGCCGCCGCCTGTTATATAGAGCGTTGTGATGCGCTGTTCTACCTTTTTGAGTTCGTTCAATAGCGGTTCTAACACTTCTTGCAATTTCAGTTCTATAGCTTCCGCCAATTCGGTTGAACTGATCACCATCTCTCCTCCTATCTCGGGTGTTGCAGGTATGCGCAGACGCACATTCTTTTCTACACATTTAGGAGAAGCATATCCAAACTGCTTCTTGAGCACCTCGGCTGTTGCAAAGTTCATGCCTTGTTGCTCAAGCATGCGCGTGATATGATAGCCACCTTTGGGTACTACTTTATTGAGCAGGTACTGTCCGTTTTTATAGACCGCCAGCGAAGTTGTCTGTGCGCCAAGGTCAAGCACCGCGCAACCATCCATCAGCACATGATTGCCATCACAAGTAGCAAAAACAGATAGCAGAGTTTCTGGTCTCACAAAAGCATGCTCTATACTTCGTGCGGCTTGTGAGAAGGCTTTTTGGAGTTGCGTATCCAGTACTTTTCTACCGCAGAAAGCCGTATAATGCGCTTCTACCAGCATAGCGCGCTGCATGCTATTAGGGATTTCGTCTTGCTCTTGACCATCTAATACAAAATAGCTTGGTACGAGCCCTAAGACTGCTACTTCTGTATTACGCAGTTCGATTTTATTCTTACACTCCAATTCCATGTCATCCAACAACTGCTGGCTGATCTCTTTCTTGCGTGCTTGGTCTCGACGCGAATGCACCGCAGCAATCTGCATGGAATGTCCTCCGATGGAAACGAAGGCAGTAGGTAGTTCATCTACTCCAATACGATTGGCGAGCAATTTGAGTACCTCGGCTATTACATATCCAGCGCTACTGGATTGTGTAATAACTCCGTTTTCGATACAGATATTACCTTGTTTATGCGCGCGTTCCTCTACTCCTAATATCTCGAAGAGGTCAGGCGCAATCCTACGCGCCGCCATAGCGCGTACACTATCACTACCAAGGTCAATAGCCACTAAAGGTAGCGAATCGGCTGTTTTGGGTTGTTTTCTTGCCATACAATAAATAGTTAAGGGTTAGTATCTTCCAATGACTTGTCCGTCAAAACGAACATCTATTTCATAATATTTTTTATCGCCTATAGCTTGTTGTCCATTCTCAAAGAATGTACGCAGTTTGGTTAACTTACGCTCATAATCGCGCACTGTTCCCATCATGATGCGTGGTTGGTTTTCGCCATGCAGATAGATAAGCATCATCTGCGGCGAGGTCATGTGGATATAGTGGATTTTCTCTCTCCAGTATTTGGAATCTTGCAGCCACAATGCAAAATCGGCTAATGATGTGGATGCTAATCGTTCGCCCACCGTGCCTGTAACCACCAGCACTTGATCCTTGATGGTTGGACGCATGGGCATCTTACTGCGTTCAGAATCAATGAAATATGTTTCTCCTGGCGTTTGTACGCGCAGTATGGGTATACGCTGCGTAAGGGATACTTTCACTTCGTTATGAGGTGTGAGATAGCACTCGGTGGTTTGCACCATAGGATGATTGCGTATCGCATGCTCTATGCGGTGCAGGCCTATGCTATCGATATGTTGGGTAGCGGGATGAATGCCCTGTTTGATAAGCAATTGGGATAATTCTCTATCTGTGATATACATCCGCTCGTCGGCATCCTCAATAATAAATTCTATCGATTGGCATGGCTGTGCCATGGGTTTCATCACATAACCGCACACCACCGCAGCAATAAGGATTATTGCGGTGAATGTAACGCCCAGAGAGACGCCAATAATATATGCCTTTGATTTAGCCATTCTTGAGATTCTTGATATCTTTTACCAATCGGTCTATATCTCCTGCTCCCAATGTGAGCACAGCAATAGGTTGCTCTGATTGCTTAATACGGCTTGCCACCCACTCCACTAACTGCTCTTTGGGCACCAAATGCTTATTAGGATTGCTTATCCTATCCAATAGCATTTCACTATTCACTCCTTCTATAAGTTCTTCGCGTGCTGGATAGATAGGCAGAAGTACCACTTCGTCTAAGGTGCTGAGTGTGGCCGCAAACTCATCTGCGAAATCGCGCGTACGAGTATAGAGGTGAGGTTGAAAAACACCTACCAAAGTATAATCGCCATATATCTTGCGTACTGCTTCAATCGCTGTGGCTATCTCTTGTGGATGATGTGCGTAATCGTCTATATACACCCAATGAGGTGTTTGGATATGTATATTAAATCTTCTCTTCACTCCTTTGAACGAAGCCATACCTCTTCGCAACTCCTTATCCGTCACTCCATTAAGCCATGCCACGGCCATAGCGGCCACCGCATTCTCAATATTGACATACATCGGTACGCCTAAAAGGATATCTGGTATCACGCCATTAGGAGTGTGGAAATCGAAATATATCTTGCCTTGCTGTACGCGTATATTATCGGCGTAGAAATGTGGTAGTGGCGTTTGTGCTTCTTGCTCCACCACGCCATAGGTATATACTTTCGCTCCCTTGCGCATGCGTGGGGAGAGAGCGATACCTTGCTTCATCACTAATACCTCGCTGATAAGACTTGTATAGTGCTCAAAAGCCTCTCGATATGCCTCTTCGGTGCCGTAGATATCCAAATGGTCAGGATCAACGGCTGTGATGATAGACATGCATGGACTGAGGTGGTGGAAAGAGCGGTCGTATTCATCGGCTTCGACAACCACATATGGACTCTCTTTCTGCAGCAGCACATTCGTTCCATAATTGAGACTTATTCCTCCAAGAAAAGCATTCGTGCCCACCTCTGATTGGTATATCAAATGGGCAAGCATGGTGCTTGTGGTGGTTTTGCCGTGTGTGCCCGCTACGCATAAGGAGCGCATTTGCTTGGTGATGAATCCCAGCACCTCTGCTCGCTTGAGCATAGCATAGTTCTTGGCCCGTAGGTGGATACACAATGCTGTCTCTTCCGGTACAGCAGGTGTACGCACTACCAGTGTATGCTTTTGCGGCAATAATAGTCTTTCAAACCACTCTACATCATCCTCATAGGTAATGGCTATGCCCTCATGCTCCAGCTCCAGAGTGAGAGGAGAAGGAGTGCGGTCATAACCTGCTACGCGATAGCCTCGTATATGGAAATAGCGGGCCAAGGCACTCATGCCTATGCCGCCTATTCCCAAAAAGAAAACGGATTGTATGTCTTCTGGTTTGACCATTTATGCGTTTACTATCTGCTTATAGAGTTCCTTTGGATCAGTAGCCTTGCGGATGAGTTCGTGCAATTCTGCTATCTTCACGCGCTCTTGTGTCATGGTATCGCGGAAACGAACAGTTACACAACCATCATTTAATGTGTCATGATCTACGGTGATACAGAATGGAGTACCCACAGCATCCTGACGGCGATAGCGCTTACCGATTGAGTCTTTCTCATCGTATGCCATCTTGAAATCAAACTTGAGCATATCCATTATCTCGCGTGCTTTCTCTGGCAGGCCATCTTTCTTCACGAGCGGCATGACGCATGCCTTAACAGGCGCGAGTACTGGAGGCAAATGGAGCACCACGCGTGTATCGCCGCCATCCAAGGCTTGCTCCTCGTAGGCAGAGCACATCACGCTGAGGAACATACGGTCCACACCAATAGAAGTCTCGATAACATATGGAGTGTAGCTCTGATTGATTTCTGGATCAAAATACTCGATTTTCTTACCTGAATGCTTTGCATGCGAACTGAGGTCGAAATTAGTACGGCTGTGAATACCCTCTACTTCCTTGAATCCGAATGGCATTTGGAACTCTATATCCGTAGCTGCATTTGCATAGTGCGCTAACTTATCATGGTCATGGAAGCGGTATTTCTCATCGCCCAAACCGAGTGCTTTATGCCAACGGAGACGGAATTGCTTCCAATGGTCAAACCATTTGAGTTCCTCTCCTGGGCGCACAAAGAATTGCATTTCCATTTGCTCGAACTCACGCATACGGAATACGAATTGGCGTGCAACAATCTCGTTACGGAAAGCCTTACCTATCTGTGCAATACCGAATGGTATTTTCATACGACCTGTCTTCTGCACATTGAGGAAATTGACAAATATACCTTGTGCCGTTTCTGGGCGAAGATAGATCTTCATCGCTCCATCAGCTGTAGAGCCCATCTCGGTAGAGAACATAAGGTTGAATTGGCGCACATCAGTCCAGTTGCGTGTACCGCTAATAGGGCATACTATTTCCTCATCAATGATGATTTGCTTGAGTTCCTCCAGATTGCTATCGTTCATGGCTTGTGCAAAGCGCTCATGTAGCGCATCGCGCTTGGTTACATATTCCAACACACGACCATTCGTTTGCTTGAACATCTGCTCGTCAAAACTATCTCCGAAGCGCTTGCGTGCCTTAGCACACTCTTTCTCTATCTTCTCGTCGTATTTAGCAAGCTGGTCCTCTATAAGCACATCAGCGCGGTAGCGTTTCTTGCTATCCTTGTTATCGATTAGAGGATCATTGAAAGCATCCACATGACCAGAAGCCTTCCATGTGGTAGGATGCATAAAAATAGCGGCATCGATACCTACTATATTCTCATTGAGAAGCGTCATCGAATCCCACCAATAACGCTTAATATTATTCTTCAGCTCTACGCCGTTCTGACCGTAATCATAAACAGCGCCAAGGCCGTCATAAATCTCACTACTTGGGAATACGAATCCGTATTCTTTGCAATGCGCAACGATCTTCTTAAATGTTTCTTCTTGTGTAGCCATATTGTGTAATATATTATATTTAGTATTGCAGATAAATTATATTTTCTTATTTACTCATGAATTGGGTGCAAAGGTAATAAAAATTTTGCAAATATGCAAGTAAAAAACTCCCCAGATGTTTTTTTATTCAATGTTTATTCGCATGTTCGTATTTAACTACGGATGAATTGTTCCAATTCAGCCGGATAATCAATGATATGCGTTGCGTTTGCATTCATAAGAGCTTCGCGCGACACAAATCCCCACGAGCATGCTATGAATGGCAATTGTGCATTCTGAGCTGTCTCCATATCCACCAAACTATCGCCCACATACAATACAGATGAAGTTGTATCTGATGTATGATTGGTCATGCAGAATATATCATATACAATCTGCGGATCGGGTTTGCGTGCTATTCCTTCGCGTTCTCCCAAGATGACATCAAAAATACCCGGAAAAAGTTGATTCACAATCTTCTCCGTAGCGGCTTGGTACTTATTGCTTGCCACAGCCAAGGTATGCCTTGCTTGTTTTAGGTTTTGCAGTAATTCTACAATTCCTTCGTACGGGCGCGTGTAATCAGCATTATGCGCATCATAATAAGGCACAAAAGCCGTATAGACGCGCTCTACATTCTCTTCTGTCCGCTCATTCTCGGGCAAAGCACGACGGATAAGGTTTTTCACTCCATTACCCACCAAGGCTGGATACTCCTCAATAGCATGCATAGGAAAACCTGATTGCATTAAAGCATGATTGCATGCATGCCCCAAATCGTCAATAGTATTAAGTAATGTTCCGTCTAAATCGAAGATTATTAGCATATTATTTTAGATTGCAAATTTTAAATTTTAGATTTTGAGAGGGTATTTTCCAGTGATTGTCTAAAGGCATGTATATCACCTAAATTTATTATATCGCGCAAGTTACGCACGCGTTGGCGAACAGACTGCACGGCATGTTTTTGTAGTTTCTCCACCGAAGGAGTAATGGCGTTTTGTAATGCCTCCAAATCCACATCGTATAACATACAAGCATGTACCACGGTACCTGTTGGCACTGTATAACAGGCCGTTCCTGCCACTTTGCGGTCTGCGACCAACACATCGTTATGCGCCGTTGTAACCGCCGCATAACCCAATTCGTTAAGAGCAGTGGCTAACATCGCCAAGAATAGATCAAATACCTCTTGATTATGCGTAGAAGGAGAGATGAATGAAATCATTAGATTTCCTTTATCCGCATAGACACATCCTCCCCCACTCTTACGCTGCACTACGCGCACTCCATGGGACGAACAAAAAGCCTCATTCACCTCTTGCTCACGCACTTGATGACGACCATAAATAACCGTAGGAGGTACAATCCAAGTGAATAGTGTGGGTTCGGACACATGCTGCACCATTTCGTATTCAAGATCTAAATACTGCTCAAGATGCAAACCTTCTATGGGACGAATGATGGTCATATAATACGCGGGGCTGTGATTTCCTTTCCTTGACAAAAACGATGAGTCAATTGGCGGTCATCGCCTAAATAAATATAGCGTTCCAAACGATGCTGCAGTGTATAATTATCAAAATTGAGGTTGGTATCATCCACCACCAACGCATCAAAAGCATATCCTGGTTCGAAACTACCCACTTTACCAAAGAATGAACCACCCGATTTTGTAGCTAAATAGAATGCTTCGCTCAATGATAAAAACTTATCACGATGATTGGAATGCACCCATTTCATCTTCGCCATTTGCAGGGTGTAGTGGATAGCTCTGAAGATAGAAAAACCACTTCCTGCAGAAACATCCGAACCCAATGCCACAGGTATTCCTGCTTCCATAAATCGGCGTATAGGGGCTATTCCCGAACCGAGGTTACAATTCGAGGTTGGGCAATGTACTGCAAACACGCGATTGCGGCGCATCAACTCAAACTCCTCTTTATCCGTATAGCAACAATGAGCCATCAATGTAGGCGTCTGACCAAAGAGCCCATATCGATTATAGGCATCGCCATAGCAAGAGGCTTGCGGTTCTAAGTCCTTCACCCACTCTATTTCCGATTGATTTTCACTCAAATGGGATTGCACTGGTAGTTGTTTATCATGCGCCAAGTGGCCCATCTCATTAAGCATCTCAGGCGTACAACTGGGCACAAAACGCGGCGTAACGATGGCTGAGATGAGCGGCATAGAAGCTGTATGCGCTATAAGCAAGTCCATTCCTTCTTTCCACTGCTCCACGGTATTGGTCAGTCCTTCTGGACTATTACGATCCATACCCACCAAACCAATCATTCCGCCCATATTCGCTTCATGCAAAAGATCGGCTAATAGACACGAAGCAGCGGGATGGATAGTAGCATATATTGCGGCGCGCATAGTACCTAATTTCCACAAGTCATGCACAAAACGACGATACATACGCTCCGCGTACTTCACATCGCTATATTTCATTTCCTCGGGGAAAGTATAGGTGTTGAGCCAAGGCAACAACTCCATATCCATCGCTATTCCCAAATTGCGGTATTGCGGAGCATGCACATGCAGGTCATTCATGGCTGGCATCAACATCTGATTGCCGAAATCAACCAATTCTACATCTGCGTATTCATCTGGTAATGAAGCGTATGTATCTATCACATTCCCATCATCGCCTACCACCACATACCCACGCTCCAAGAGCACAAAACGCTCTGGAGTGGGAGTATATAATATATTTGCTCTATAGGCAATCATGCTTCTTTTTTCTTGAAGAATAACAAACAAATCAGATAGTTCACTATTCCCGCCGTAAAGATCACTACTAAACTAATAAAATCATCACGCCATGTAGGCAACCAACTCACCGCGAATGGTAGCAAACCAAATTGCAAGAATAGATTGATTACTCGGGCCAAAACAAATCCGCCTGCGTTCTTCTTATTAGGGCGTGTACCAAAGGTGTACCAATTAGATAAGACATAATTGGGTATCATCTCCAATATATATCCTATTGCGAAGGCCACATAGTACAAAGCCGTTCCTTTCTCTGGTTCGGTAAAGCAATATAACGCCACGAGAAAGCACCATGTTTGTACAATAGCGCCCGTTGTTCCTACCACAAAGAATCGTACAGCCGAGCGCGCTTTGACTGGCAAATATGAGGTTAATAGTCTCATCTCTATCTCTCAAGGATTGATTACAATGCTAATGCAGATAGCAAATATTCCATTGCTTGAGCCAGACCATTCACATCGCGTCCACCTGCCGTAGCCATCCATGGTTGACCACCGCCACCACCTTGGATCAGTTTAGCAGCCGCTTTGATCATCGCTCCTGCGTTATTTCCTTTATCCACCAATGCTTGGCTGAGGAAGACTGCAATCGTTGGTTTGCCTTCGTATTGGGTAGCACCCACAACGGCAAATGCTTTATCCGCGCATTTAGCACGCAGAATAGGCATCACACCACGAATCATATCGGGCGCCATTTCTCCTTGTAGGCGTACGAGTTGAATGCCTTGATAGTCCTCAGCAGCGCCAATGAGTTGGTCTGCATAGCGCTCCATTTTCTCTGCCATGAACTGCTCAATCTGCTTCTTAAGTGCTGCATTTTCGTCTATTGAGCGCTTGATTGCTCCCGTCAAGTCTGGTGCATTATTAAATAGTGCACGCAAACCGCCCAATGTGTCTTGTGCTGCATAATAGAGATCATCCGCCTTAGCTGCTGTAACCGCCTCAATACGGCGCACACCAGCCGCGATACTTGTTTCTACCACAATACGGATAGAGCCAATCTTACCTGTGGAAGACACATGGCAACCACCACATAACTCCACTGAAGGACCGTATTTGATGACGCGCACATCATCGCCATATTTCTCTCCAAAGAGGGCCATAGCTCCCATTGCTTTTGCTTCAGCGATAGGTGTATGACGGCTTTCCTCTAATGGCATATTTTGACGAATAAGTTTATTAGCTAATTGCTCCACTTGACGCAACTCTTCTGGTGTCACTTTCTGGAAGTGTGAGAAGTCAAAACGGAGTGAGTCAGCTGTCACAAGTGAACCTTTCTGCTCTACATGATGTCCAAGCACTTCTCTGAGTGCATAATGAACGATATGCGTGGCAGTGTGATTGCACATAATAGCCTCACGGCGCTCTACATCTACCATTGCTGTCATCTCACTCTCTATATTAGAGGGCAATGTAGTAACAAGGTGCACAGCTAAGTTGTTCTCGCGCTTCGTATCAATCACACGCGCGTCTCCCAACACGCCCGTATCGCCTATCTCACCACCCATCTCAGCATAGAAAGGTGTTTTGGATAGCACTATCTGATAGAACTCTTTTCCTTTTTGGTTCACCTTACGATAACGCAATACTTGCGTGGTGCATGCTGTTTCATCATAACCCACAAATTCGCTATCTCCTTCGCGAAGCACAATCCAGTCGCCTAATTCTTGTTTATTCGCAGAACGACCCATCTCTTTTTGATGTTCGAGTGCCTTATTATATTCCTCTTCATTGGTAGTGAATCCATTCTCGCGCAAGATGAGTTCAGTCAAATCCAATGGGAAACCATAGGTATCTTTGAGTGTGAATACATCTACGCCAGAGATCTCCGTCTTGCCTGCTTTCTTTGCCTCTGCCATCAGTTTATCCAAGAGTGTGATACCCTTATCCAATGTGCGCAAGAATGCTTCCTCTTCGCTCTTGATAACAGGCACTATTTGTGCTTGCTGTGCCACTAATTCAGGATAAGCCTCGCCAAGATCGCTGATGAGTTGTGGCACGAGTTGATACATGAATGCCTCGCGCATCGACAAGAAAGTATATCCATAGCGGATAGCACGGCGTAGGATACGACGAATAACATATCCTGCTTTTTCGTTGCTTGGTAATTGTCCGTCAGCGATAGCAAAAGCAATGGTGCGTATATGATCGGCGATGACGCGCATTGCCACATCGGTCTTCTCATCTTTGCCGTACGCGCATCCACAGATTTCACCTATTCGCTTAAGCATTGGTTGGAACACATCGGTATCGTAATTGCTGGTTTTGCCTTGGATAGTGCGAACCAAGCGCTCAAAACCCATTCCGGTATCGATCACCTTCTTGGCTAATGGTTCTAATGAACCATCTGCCTTGCGATTGAATTGCATGAAGACGATATTCCAAATCTCGATGACTTGCGGATGATCTTTATTCACCAATTCGCGTCCTGGTGTCTGTGCTTTCTCTTCTGCAGAACGACTATCCACATGAATCTCCGAACATGGTCCACAAGGGCCCGTGTCGCCCATTTCCCAGAAATTATCATGCTTATTACCATTGAGAATATGATCAGCAGGCAAATGTTTTGCCCAGATAGAAGCGGCTTCGTCATCGCGCGACAAGCCTTCTTCAGCAGAACCCTCAAAGACAGTCACATAGAGGTTGGATGGGTCTAATTTGAGTACATCTACGATATACTCCCACGCAAAATCAATGGCGTCTTGCTTGAAATAATCGCCAAACGACCAGTTGCCTAACATTTCAAACATGGTGTGGTGGTAGGTATCGTGTCCTACTTCCTCCAAGTCATTATGCTTACCGCTCACGCGCAAACATTTCTGGCTATCTGCCACGCGGGGATATTTAATGGGGTCATTACCTAATATTATACCTTTCCATGGGTTCATACCCGCATTGGTGAACATCAGTGTAGGGTCGTCCTTGATTACCATTGGAGCAGAAGGCACCACTTGGTGTCCTTTAGAAGCCATGAAATCTAAAAAAGATTGTCTAATTTCTTTACTTGTCATCATATTTAGTTGTCTTAAAATCAATAAATTCTCTTCTTGGTTTGCCTTCCTTATCTTCTCTCTCAATGAAAGGCAGAGGGTTGGCACGCAGTGTATCATACTCTTTGCGTGTAGATAACACATCAATTGCCGTATAGATAGCATTACGCATACTGGATGGGTCGGCACTACTTTTTCCTACCAAATCATATCCCGTGCCGTGGTCAGGTGATGTGCGCACGATGGAGAGGCCTGCTGTATAATTCACGCCACTCATATCGAGTGTTTTGAATGGGATAAGTCCTTGATCGTGATACATAGCCAATATTGCGTCAAAATGGTGGTAGTTGCCAGAACCAAAAAAACCATCAGCGGGATAAGGTCCGAATGCCCATATACCTTTCTCATTGGCCTTTTGGATAGCAGGAGTGATGATTTCTTGTTCCTCTTTGCCCAATAAACCTTGATCTCCTGCATGTGGATTGAGTGCGAGCACAGCGATGCGTGGTTTTTCCAACGCGAAATCGCGTTTGAGAGCCTGATTGAGTAAGTCGAGTTTTGCTAATATCTTCTCTTCTGTTATCTGCGCAGGTATTTCTGCAATAGATACATGATTGCACACCAATGCCACACGCAATCCCTCCGCCACGAACATCATGAGTGAGTTAGGACCAAACTTAGCCTCCAAATACTCAGTATGTCCGGCAAATCCTGGTATATGCTGCGCTACAGACTCCTTGTTGATTGGCGCAGTGATGAGTGCTTGCACAGCGCCTTCTTGTAAATCCTGGCATGCGCGCTCTAATGCTGACAAAGCTGCTTTGCCAGATTCCTTAGTTGCCACTCCCAACTGCACAGGAGTTGTATCGGGGTAGCAAGTAATCATATTCAAACGACCATCTTTGGCCTGACGGGGGTGGTCAATATGATTCCATTGTATATTACGGTATGCTTCCTCAAAGGTTTGTATATGTTGCTTCGCCACCTGTGCATTACCATAAATGACTGGTTTAAACAACTCAAACATATGTGCCTCAAGCAGGGATTTTATAATCACTTCATACCCTATTCCATTGGTATCTCCTGCTGTAATTGCTATAATTGGTTTCATGATTTATATATAGTTATCGTTCTTTACCATTGTTCGTTATGAATCTTCGCATAATTCAGTTTCTCCAAATCATACTGCTTGCGCTCCTCATCTTTATATCCTAATGAGATGACACATAATACCGTTTTATCCTCTGGTATGGCACATAGATTCTTGATTAGCTCTTGCGCACCATCACGCTGATAGACTTGACACCAACAAGCTCCTAAACCAAGATCTGCGGCCGCCAAAAGTATATGTGCAGCAGCAATAGAACCATCTGCCATCCACATGTCAGTAAGACTGCTATCGAGTGTTACTACGATTGCAGCCGTCGCTGTTTGGAACATTCCACTGCCATAGGTACGGCAGTTCTCCATTGCACGCAGTTTAGCCTCTTCGCGCACTACAACAAACTCCCATGGATTGGTGCGTTTGGAAGATGGCGACATGAGCGCACAGCGTAAGATATAATCTATTTTCTCCTGTTCTACCGCTTGCGTAGTATATTTGCGAATAGAACGCCTATTTTGACATAAAGATTGAAAATCCTGCATAGTATTTCTATTTATTATCTGTTTCTTACCAAGGTGTAGCCTTACCGCGAGAGTTACATAATAAACATTTCTCTTTTGTTTGATATCCGTAGAAGAAATAGGTGACGCGCACACCGCAGAATAGATTATGCAAAGCTGTTACCTCACGCGTCATTGCCACATGATTATACTCAAAAGCTTGGAAATCATACGGAGTGGAATTAGGCACCTCATTGAGCACATATTTCTTTGTGGGTGCTATATTCATGATACCTACCTCTGCAAACGCACCTATGCGCAAGCGCTGGTCTCTCATCGTACTTGCTCTATAGCCCGGTTTACCTTTATTAGAAAATGCCAATTCATAACCGACCTCCACAACTCCCGTCACATCGATACCCAAATCCAACGCCTTGCCTTGTTTTTGGTTAGGTGTAAGAGGTACATCCTTTCGGATACCATGATTATCCATTTCTTCTATAGGCCCGATAAAACCATCATAACGCGCAGTACTCGTAGCAATCAAGTCCAATTGCGTAGATGTGAACATCGGCATAGTAAACTTAGGACCTATTAAAATATACGCGCCGCGCACATACGCGCCCACATAAAAAGGCACTTGAATATAGAATGCGCGAGCTTTATCCACACGATTTGTAAAATCATAGGTCATATGCGCTAATGTGCCCGTAGCGTCATATAAATCCTTCTGCACTTGCTGGTCTAATACCTCATTACTCACATCTTGCCAACGGATACCAAAACCTGTTTGCAAGAAGAATGAACCATTCAAATAGGCATACTGAAGAGCCGCACCAAGCGTGTATCCTCCTGGTTTGACTTGCATCGCCTTTGAGGAACTCAAGAAAGACGAATAGCCCACATCCCCTTGTAAACCAATCAAATGATGCACACCATCGTACTGATCGGTGTAGAGACCAGAGTTATTGGCATTCTTTGTGTATTTCTTATAATTGCTGCCAAAATCACCATAAATACGGTTTTGGGCAGAAATCATAACTGCTGATAGTAACAATACAGTTACCAATCCTTTCTTTAGCATTGCATTTCTCATTGTACTATCACTTTAACTGTTCTTCTTAAATCATTACCTGTTCCCATCGTTGTATTTTCCACCAGATGGAATACATATACACCGCTCACACTTGGCAGTTCCACTTGTCCTGCATTGTACTCATTAGGTGTATAATCACCTTGGGTAACCAATTGTCCTTGTGAGTTATAGAGTTTATACGAGCCATTGGTAGGCGATAAGATATACACAATAGGACTTTCCTTCGCCACAATAGTGGGCACTACGGAGATATATGTTTGCGTAGGTGAACCTGGATTGCTTCCACTCAAATCAGGTACTAATGGACAAGTCATCACTGTCACATTATCGTCCTCACGCGTCAGTTCTACTGTATATTCCGCACCATCCTCCAACCATTCGGGTTCGAAGAGGTATGGGCGTGTTTGTCCATAGAGAATTTCACCATTCTTATACCATTGATAAGCAGAGAATACATATCCGCCATTCTGCGTGCTATCCATGATTAAAATAGCGTCATTCCAATGCTGCTGAGTGATCCAAGCAGGATAACGCATCACCATCTCAAATGGGAAAGTCATCAGACTGTCTGAGCCGCACACGCCATTCTCAAAGGCCAATTCTGCCTGATAATATCCAGGACGAGGATAATCTTGCTTATTAGCATATTCAGGCACAGGCAAGACAATCGTATATTCCTGTCCTGGCTGCATGGTATTTGGGTCGGTAGGAATAGGTATATTCTCTTGCGATTGGAATCCTAATGTTTGCGCTATTGAGTCATAGCGAATACTATATGTGAGCGGACTGAATATACCATTATATGTGTAATGTATCAAATAGGTATTTGCCAATCCATCTTCATCCACACAAATTGGTTCTGGATTGACATCAAACTGTGTAGGAGCGATTACTACCAATGTGAGATAATAATGCGTATAACATCCAAATCCATTAGGTCTATCAATGACATATTCACCGGATTCGGTTAATTCCTGATCGTAGAAGTAATATACCTCTCCTGCGCATATTGTATCCGTCCAAATAGAGTCATGACTTGGTGCGATAGTTATATCCAATCGCATGATGGAATCACAACCAGACAAGACGGTCTTGTATTCACGCACAAACGAATCTTGATAAGGCTCGTCCCATTGCTTAGAAGCCATAATGAGCGAGTCAAACACTAAGTCTTCCCATTGATAATGCTGGTCATCGGTACAGAGATGAATAGTCGTTAATAGGTCATATGACTGGTCAAAATGCACATGGAGATAATAATTCGAGTCACATCCATTCACAGCCACTCCATAAAGCGCATCGTATATATCATATTCGCCATTGAAAGTGTAGAATGTATCGGGTTTCAAACTCCATTTTACCGTGTCGTTTGTACATGCATATAGCGTATCGGTTTGTCTAAATCCTGCACCCACATACAAGTGCAATGTATGAATAGAGTCGCAATAACACCCTACTGTCTTAAGGCTATCATAAATAGTAATCCATCCCACCTTATCCGTAGGAATCGTTGTGTATTTATTTCCCAATGAGTCACGCAATGCTTGGGTATGCTCATTTCCATTCGCATCCATCCAACGATAATCATCGTATTGACAAGTAGAGTCAATAGTAACCCATTTATCGTAGTCTTTTGCGCCCTCGTAACCATAAGCAGGATCAAAGAACACGCGTCTATGATGCTCGCGACCACAAGGCGCATTATCGTCCTTGAAACTTGCAATCAAGTCTGCTGTTTGACCACCCGTATAAGATACTAAATCAGTATAGAATTCCACAGGCACATTATAACAAGTATGCATTGTATCACGGATAAGCAAACTTGGGATAATAGCCAATTCCAATATATGAATAGAATCAAATCCCTGGCGAGTAGTTAAACTATCATACACCGTAAACACGGTTTGATAAGGATTCGTTGTTTGGTTAATCAGTTCGTTAAGGTTATACTTACCATGCCAATCGTATTTATGGTTGGCGCAAGTAGTATCTTTCTCTATTATCTGATAAGTAGGATAAACCCAAATAGTGGCATATACAATGGAGTCACATCCGTTCGCTGTAAGCATTGTATCGACGAGATTATATTCGCGAATAGTAGGATCTTTAGCTGCAGAATAATCCACTGGAGTACCATCATCATAATAATGGAATTTCTCACCTGTAATGAGTGGTTGTGAGTGGATAGGACGCCCATTTGCATCCACCTCATTGCCTCCAAAACGCCATGTAGTATTATTATCACCTATGCTTTCTGTGAGCGTAGTGGTTTTTAACTTACAAATCTGAATATTCACATAATGCATGCTATCGCACCCACATTGTGAGACACCACGAATAGAGTCTGTCCAATAATCCACATTGGGCAATTGTATAATGGTGTCATACTGCGCACGCAGTTCATCTTTCGTCTGTGCGCTTGCCTGCCAATCATAGTCACATCCCACAAAGAGCATTGAACCAAAATGTACAAGCAGTTCATTGGATTTCATACCCACATAATCAGTCACCTTATTGGTGTTGTATTGGTGATTATAGGTTTCGCAAACACGCAATGTGAGTATATGCACACTATCGCATTGTATTTTCTTTTGCTCGCCTGTTTTCGGATTGGTATAAATCATCTCTTGGGTCAGCATTTCGTCACGCACCGTGAAAACGCCCGCCCTATTGGTTGGAATGCTTGTCACAGGCATACCATTGAAATAGAGTTGATGACCCCAGTTATTATCCCCCGCCATATGCCCTATCCACTGCAGGTCTTCGCCCTGACAGATAGTAGTATCTTCTTGAATTTCATAACTTGGATAACCTGTCAAATAGAGCACATAGATTGAGTCAAAACCTAATACTGTTTTGAGACTATCGTAATATACTTTCTGCTCTCCTGCCTGAGGCACATCTTTGATATTTATTGTCGTCACTCTACCCGTAATAGGACTCACTATATTCCATGGATAAGTGCCGCAATTAGCACATGTAGCGTCATATATCGTATCACGGAATACGGCTCCTACTTGCAATACAAGGGCGCGAATGGAATCACAAGAGTACCCAGCAATAGGATGCGTCTTCAAACTATCCACAATTGTGTATTTTCCTGCTGTATAGCGCTCAATAGGCAGATTAGATGGGTTATCCACTTCCGCCTTATCGCCCGCTAAAATGCGACCTTCCCATTCGTACCATTGTTCATCAGACATCAGATGCGAATACTCATAGTAATAAGTAGGCTGCAATACGATGACTTGCGTCCAAATAGAGTCACAATGACTCACTGTGGTCAATTCATCACGCAGAATATATGTTCCCGCCTTACTCAATACCACTTGATTTTCATCCTCACCTAACTGATAAGTACGATTATTGGGTTCTGTAACGGTAAAATTCGTGTGATTAGTCCATTCATAAGTAAACTTATCGCCTTTATCCCAACAATAAACAAGTGTATCTGCTTGATAATTATACACCGAATCAACCACAAAAGTAACTATATAATCGTATTGGCAGTTACCATCTTGTGTTGTAAATTTCACTGGTGGCTGCACATAAGGAGTATTGCATATCTTATCCTTTGAATCGAATGTCCACACATGTCCATCCACCTCGTAACGACTGGTTTCTCCTTGGCAGACATGTATTTCCTTCTTAATACCCTCGCTATCCACAAAAGTGATGAATAAGGTGTGACGCACACTATCGCAACCCGCCGCTGGGCACTCAGGACAAGAGGTATAAACGAATTTCTTATCAAACTGGTATTGTTTATTCTTCTCGTGCTTAGTAGGGTCATAGGTAATGGTAGTGATTAGATTGCCATTCTCATCCTTCCAATTATACACCTCTTCACATTGGAAAATAGAAGTCACATATTCATTTACAGGAATGACCACCAATTCTAAATTCAGGATAGAGTCGCAACCGCTGAAATTACCCACTTTACCTACATATGGCTCAAAATCAAGGCTATTGATACACCCTTTGGCTTTTAGTGTGCTACTACCTGTGAACAACCAAGTGCCGTCTGCTTGTTGTGTCCAATACTTACTATCCTTGCGCTCGTAAGACTGCACAAAATTAATATTCTTGAAGTATTCACCCAATTGGTTTTCGCTTTCTATCTTGTATAAGTCATCCGCACAAATAGAAATATGCTTATCTTCCTCATAACTCTGGCAAACGAACAGACACAGCGTGCTCAACGAGTCACAACCACCCGCGGACACATAATGGCGTGTGATGATATTCTCACCCAATTGGTACTTGTACATACCATTTGGCACATCATTCGTTTCGGCATTAAAAGTGGTCTCATAGCGTTCGCCGGTGGCAGTCGTATCGCTAAAGAATGTGTATTCCTCACCCATACAGATTGCTTTCCATGTGGTGTCATTATACGCACGAAGCACACGCACGGTGGTATTCAAAGTATCTTTCGGCCATTTCTCTGGATTGGAATCATCGCACAGCATAGGGCGATGATAAACCACCGCACGCACTTCAAAGTCCTCAAATGGCAACTTATTCTTCTCAATTGGTAGAAGTGTAAACTGATGCGTCAACTCGGGTTTATCCGTCTCTGTAGCATACTGCTTGAGAGGTGTGAAATAATTGGTCTTTTGGATAGAACCCAATATTTCCCACTTCACATGATCCCATTCGTTATACATCTTAATAGGGAAGGTCAATTCTGTACTATCACACACACGGATAGAATCCAATACCACCTTATCATCCAATTGTATATCGCGGTCTAAATACCATCCACCATTATTCAAATAGTTCTCATTCCACTCCGAGCGGAATACAGGAAACTCATGGTTTGGATCATTCAAGAAGAGAGAGTCTTGGTAAGGCAAGAATGTATAGCCAGATGGGTATAAATACGCTTGACCATCATTCACGCCATATACATAACCGCCAAATCCTCTTTCTGCCGAAACGATAGTATGCGTACCAGGACTGATATCGATACGCGCGTAGCGGTAGTCTGGCATCGAACTAACTTGATTAGTAAACTGCGCACCAATAAAATTGCCATCTAATTGGATAGAACCCAAAATATTTTTCTTCGCCCATAGCACCAACTGATGAGTAGACTGCTTATCTCCCGCCTCATAGGTACTAAAAATGGTAGTATCCGTTAGGAATTCCAGCGGAGAAATCATCGTCATAGATGGGTCGCCTTGCATATGGCGCACGCCATTAATATCATCGTAAGGGTTATTGGCGGCACTGGAAGAATAAAGATAAACTTGGATAGGCTTATCCGCTTTCACAGTGAGAATACTATCCAACAGATTGCCACCCAAAGGCGCCGTTACTACTTTTTTCCATTTCTCTGCGCTCATCATAGTCTTATTGAGCGTGTAGGGCTGCCCTCTCCGCAAACCATTCAGCGTAACATTCGTATTATCGTCATAGGAAACAATATGCACTTCATTCATCTGCATATTCAGTCCCATCATGGGCACGATAAACTCTTTTCCCCATTTAGGCAAAGGCAATAACTGATCCACAGCATGGTCTGTACTAAAACCATCTTTATTGGGAATAATAGCATAGTGGTTACCACTCCATACTGCAATAGGCGCATCGGAACAGATAAGCGATCCCGAAAGGTCAATCAAATCATTAGGCAACTCGGGTTCTGCAGATTTAGAACGAACGATATATATCTGTTTTGCTCTGGTGAAATTGATTGTAATTTGCTCTTTCCCCTTGCGACTCTTTACCGCCAAATCTATATTTACCGTTGTTCTACCAGGGCGTGTGGACATCACCACCAATTCTGTTGCAACAGCGTCGTTCTGCGCAGTCTGCACCATATATTCATATCCCAAAGCCTCCTTAGGCAATACATGCGATGCATCAAAACTATATGTACCTGCCTCACCTATTTGGTTCGTAGCATAGACAGTCATCGGTTTCTTATCAACACTATAGACACGCACACCCTTGTCCAAAACCTTCTCATCCTCATCCTTCGCCAAATCCCAATACACTTGCTTGGCATCCACATCTATCGTTGTTGTCCCACCAGCTGGCACATTATATTCTCTCTTGGCACCATTAAAGAATTCCACGCACACCTTATTCGCCTCGCGTGAACTAACCAATAATTGGAGTTTTAAATCCTTATCCTCTGGTTTACTCGCACCATTAGGCAACCATGTAACATAAAAATCATATCCCTCTGTACTCGTAGCGGGCTTCACATAACTCGTATTATTTTGGGCATGTGCCCCACCCACCCATAATAACAACGAGAGCAAAAGAACACATATTCTTCTGCATTTTTTTACACTTGCAATCACAGGCATATTCTTCATTTTAGACATAAAGTTTATCGCGTATTTGCTATTTTTACCACTTTTTTTCGGCTCTGTATATAATACAGCGTGCAAAATTACAAAAAATATTACACATACACAAGGATTAACCACTTTTTTTTCTTTTTTCGCATCATTTTAGCTCTTTTTTCAAAGAAAAAACATATATCATTTTGGTAGATGATTTATTTTTCATACCTTTGTATCGTTTTTGTATCATTAAATAGCCAATAATCATAATCAATATGGAAGCAAAATATAATCCTACAGACATCGAATCTCGCTGGTATCAATACTGGTTGGATAATCGTTATTTTCACAGCGAGCCAGATGGCCGCGAACCATTCACCGTTGTTATTCCCCCACCAAATGTAACGGGTGTGTTGCACATGGGCCATGTGCTCAATGAGACTATTCAAGACATTCTCGTTCGGCGCGCGCGTTTGGAGGGTAAGAATGCATGCTGGGTACCTGGTACTGACCATGCCTCTATTGCCACCGAAGCAAAGGTTATCAAGCGTCTTAAAGAGCAAGGTATCAACAAATCAGATCTCACCCGCGAGGAGTTTTTGAAGCACGCATGGGATTGGACAGACGAGCACGGAGGCATCATCCTCAAGCAGTTACGCAAACTGGGTTGCTCTTGCGATTGGGACCGCACTTCATTCACCATGGACGAGACACGCTCCAAAGCAGTCATCAAAGTGTTCTGCGACCTGTACAACAAAGGTCTCATCTACCGCGGACTTCGTATGGTCAACTGGGACCCAGAGCGCCAAACAGCCCTCTCTGACGAGGAGGTTATCTACCACGAGGAGCACTCTAAATTCTATTACCTACGCTACAAAGTAGCGGAGGAGGGAGTGACCAACCCTGAGACAGGCGCTGATTACGCCATTGTGGCTACCACCCGTCCTGAGACTATCTTCGGCGATATAGCTGTGTGCATCAACCCTAAGGAGGAGAAAAACCAATGGTTACGCGGCAAGCATGTCATCGTGCCAGGCGTAGGACGCACCATTCCAATCATCGAGGACCGCTATGTAGAAATCGGTTTCGGTACAGGTTGCCTCAAGGTAACCCCTGCACACGATGCTAATGACTACATGCTTGGTCAGAAGCACGACCTCAAGACCATTGATATCTTCACACCAGACGCGCATCTTAACATGGATACCATGGAACCAGAGTTACGCGCTAATGTGGATAAATACCATGGCATGGACCGTTTCGATTGCCGCAAGCAGATTGTAGAAGACCTACAAGCACTCGGATTGATTGAGAAGATAGAAGACTATGATAATAAAGTAGGTTATAGCGAGCGTACCAATGTACCTATCGAGCCACGCCTCTCATTGCAATGGTTCATCCGCATGCAGCATTTTGCTGATATAGCATTGCCACCTGTAATGAACGACGAAATAGTGTTCTATCCTACCAAATACAAGAATACCTATCGTAACTGGTTGGAAAATATCAAAGACTGGTGTATCAGTCGCCAATTATGGTGGGGTCACCGTATTCCTGCTTACTATGACGCAGACCTTTTAGCACAAACTGGATTAGAGAACTATCCTGCGGATAAGATTATCGTTTCTGAGACTGCTCCAGAGGGCAATTATGTGCAAGATGAGGGCGCCTTGGATACATGGTTCAGTTCATGGTTATGGCCTATTTCCCTCTTTGACGGCATTGAGAACCCTAATAACGAAGAGATAAACTACTACTACCCTACTGCCGATTTGGTTACAGGTCCAGACATCATCTTCTTCTGGGTGGCTCGTATGATCATGGCAGGTTATGAATACATGGGCAAGATGCCATTCAAGCATGTATATTTCACAGGTATCGTGCGCGATAAATTAGGTCGTAAGATGTCTAAGTCGTTGGGTAATAGTCCTGATCCACTGGACCTCATCGAGCGCTTTGGTGCCGATGGCGTGCGTATGGGTATGATGCTTTCTGCGCCCGCAGGTAATGACATCCTCTTTGACGAGTCTCTCTGCGAGCAAGGTCGTAACTTCTGCAATAAGATTTGGAACTGCTTCCGTCTCATCAAGGGATTTGAAGTGGCTGATACAGAAGCACCTAAGGGTAACCAGTTAGCCGTACAATGGTTCGACGCACTACTCGCACAAACGGAGAAAGAGATTATCGACCTCTTCAGCAAATACCGCTTGAGCGAAGCATTGATGGCTGTATATAAACTCTACACAGACGAGTTCTCTGGATGGTACTTGGAGATGATCAAACCTGCTTATGGTCAACCTATTGACAAGCAGACCTACGAGCAGTCATTGGCTTTCTTTGATCGCTTGCTCAAACTACTCCACCCATTCATGCCATTCATCACTGAGGAATTATGGCAAAACCTCTACGAGCGCAAAGAAGGCGAATCTATCATGGTTTCACCTTTAGAGACCCTAAAGACCTTAGAGACTTTAGAGACCTTAGAGCAGATGGACACCCTCAAACAGATTGTTTCAGGTGTGCGTAATATCCGCGCAAGCAAGAATATCCCACAAAAGGAACTGCTCTCACTCTATTTCGAGAATGCTAATAATTATCCGTTAGCCGAACTCCTTACCAAACTGGCCAATGTGGAGATGGGCGAAAAGAACGAGAATAGCGGTGCAACCTCTACTTTCATCGTAGGTACTACCGAGTACGCAGTACCAATGGATAAGTTCATTGATGTAGAAGAGGAACTCAAGAAATTAGAGGCGGATTTGCAGCACCAACAAGGTTTCTTGCGCGGCGTAATGGCTAAACTAAGCAACGAGCGCTTTGTGCAGAATGCCAAACCAGAGATTGTAGCATTGGAGCAGAAGAAGAAATCCGATGCCGAGGCACGCATCGCCGCACTCGAAGAAGCCATCAAGGCACTAAAAGGCTAAGCCATCTGTCTAATTTGTCTTATTCGTCTTATTTGACTAATTTACAAAAACAGACGCACCTCATGGGGTGCGTTTGTTTTACGAGCTTGCCAATTCTACTATTAAAACAATAGCGACGACATCTCTGTCGCCGCTATTATTTTGCTTTCAATCTGACCGATTACTTTTATTATTGTTTTATTGCCACTAATGTTATAGACCCAGAAATAGTGCCACTAACTCCTTGACCATTAGCAATACCATTTATATTTGCGATACAAGTTACTGTATTGCCATTTTTTACTGCTGGTTGATAGTTAAATGTCAATTGCATAGATACACCATCACTATTTTCATTAACTGTTGTAGGATTTAGTATCAGTGTATTACCTGAAACTGTACCATCTACATCTGCTAGTATATCACCTGTCAATTTCACTTGATTCCCAGTTCCTATTTTAGTGCAATTCATAATACCAGATGCGTTCATAGGGATGCTACCAATAGAAGCACCGTTTACATAAATAGTAGCACTACCTGTTTGGGTAAAAGAATATGTTCCAACGAAATTATCTCGTGGATCAACATCATGTTCACAAGATACGAAACCCAAAATAATAGAAGCCATCAATACAAAGAATAAACTTTTTTTCATAATTTGTGTAGCGGTTATATCCCATCGCCTCGTCGGTTTTAATTGATTATTGTATGATTGAATGTTTATTACACACAAAAAGCGCGAACTAACTGCTATTGGTTCTTTCGGGCTTGGACTCCCATAACACTCCAATATATGCAGAAAGCTCACGCTATAAGCATGAGCGTCTCGCATTATTCTCAGAAGTGTTATTTCAAAGTGTCCAAGTTTGAAAGAATCCTCAAATAAAGCAAACGCTTATAATAAATATGTCTGCAAACCAGTTATTGCTAGTTTGCGATGCAAAGATACAACTTTTTTTTGAAATATGCAAGAAAAATGCACCTTGCGTGCATTTTTCAGTTTAGTGGACGTGGCGAAGCCGCTACGGTTTAGTGTTTAGGGGCTATTTTTCCTCGGCACTCCTATAGGTATCTATCGTATATCTAACGTGTATCTAACGTATATCTATCGTATATCAACCGTAGTTTATAGCGGGAAGATAGGTTCTTATTCAAATTTCGTGCAGAAAAGAGAGCTGAATTATAAGTAATCAGGAATTTTCTTTAGAAACAGGAAAATATTGTTTCCTTATAAAAAAGTGTTCGTTTACTTGCGTATGTGCATTTTTTGTTGTACCTTTGTAGCGGTTTGAATATAACTACTTATGATCACATTTATCATCTCACTTATAGCCCTAGTGGTTGGATTCGTACTCTACGGCACGTTCGTGGAGCGTGTGTTTGGTATTGATGAAAAGGCGCAAACACCTGCAGTCACTAAGGCAGATGGTGTGGACTTTGTTCCGATGAAACCATGGCGAATCTTCTTGATTCAGTTTCTCAATATTGCAGGATTGGGACCTATCTTTGGTGCGATCATGGGTATTTTCTATGGTCCAGCTGCTTTCCTTTGGATTGTGCTTGGAACAATCTTCGCTGGTGGCGTACACGACTACTTGAGTGGTATGATGTCTATCCGCAAAGGCGGATTATCTCTGCCCGACATTGTCGGCGATGAACTCGGCAAAGGTATCAAACTTTTTATCCGCATACTTTCGTTAGTACTATTGGTGCTACTTACTACGACATTCCTTTCTGGCCCTGCCACTTTGCTAC
>CALATT010000123.1 GCA_937891905.1 uncultured Bacteroidales bacterium
CTTTTACGGCAAGTTCCAATGCTATACGGGCAAGAGAATGGAAGTTTGGTTGTTTGGAGAACTTCTCAAACTTTAACAGGCTGTGGAGTTCATCGCAGATGATGTCCGTGCAAGCATCACAATCACACCTAACCAGGATGTAAATGAGCTTCAGGCCATTGAAATTCTGCGTAAGGCATTGACACCTGAGCAGTTCAGCAAGGTTGTCAAGACTCGTGAGTATATCGATGACGATGAGTTTGAAAAGCTCGTATACGCTCACGAAGTAGAGGCGGACATCCTTATGCCCGCTGTCACTCCCAAGGCTCCCACAGTAACTCTTAGATTAGGAAAGGTGAAGAAGTAATGAAAGTTGTAAAGCCCTCTTTTGAAATCCTGACCCCCATGGACCGCGAGTCCGTCTGCAAGCAGATTGAGCTCGTCGCTCGTACCTGCTACAAGAGCGAAGATCAAATTACCGACACAAGTGCGCCCAAGATGGTTAAGGCGTTGATCAACCGTAAGCATTTGGCCATGATCGAACACGCTCATGTGTCCGTCAAGTTTACCTGCGACCGAGGCGTTAGCCACGAGATCGTTCGCCACCGTGTAGCGAGCTATGCTCAGGAGTCTACTCGGTACTGCAATTACAGTCTGGGTAAGCACGGCAACGAGATCACTGTAATCGAGCCGTTCTTCTTCAAGCATGGCACTCCTGAATACGCCGCATGGTACGAAGCTTGCCTGTGGAGTGAGAAGATGTACATGGAACTGCTCAGCATGGGTCGTAGTCCTCAGGAAGCTCGCTCCGTCCTGCCTAACAGCTTGAAGACGGAGATCGTTGTTACAATGAACCTGCGCGAGTGGCTCCACTTCTTCAGTCTTCGGGCTGTTGGCACAACCGGCGCTCCTCATCCTCAGATGAAGGAAAGTGCCCTGCCTGTTCTGGAAGCCTTTGCAGAAGCTCTGCCTGAGGTGTTTGGTGACCTCTACGCTCAGGCTATTTTCGGGTAAGGAGGTAAAGTTATGAGACCTAGTTACAAGAGAGTTCTGCGTATGAACAACTCTGTAGACGGTGCCACTTCTCCTTACTGCTGGGGCAAAAAGCCTCACAAGAAGTACAAGGGTGTGGCAGGTAAAGGTGGGTACACCACCAACTTTGAAATCAAGGACGGAGACAGAAAGGAGAACTGATTATGGCTTACACGGAAAAGGAACACCAGAATAAGGTGAACACTTTCGAGGACATTACCATTGCTCTCCGTACTCTGTACGATGCGAAGAATCGTGACTATAACGACAGCTTTGGTCAGTCCTTCGAGAAGTGGGGTCTGCCCATGTCCTGTATTCGCTTGGGCGACAAGCTGAACCGTCTGGAATCCTTTGCTCAGGGAAAGGATATGAAGGTTCATGATGAGAGTATCAAGGACACTCTTATGGATATGGCTAACTACGCTATCATGACTCTTGTCGAGCTGGAGCTCGCGGAGAAGAAAATCAAGGAGGAATAAATCGTGGCAAAAGAAGAAAAGATCATCAAATGCAAATATGCAGGAGACCCGGAAGACGAATACTGCTCTAAATGCGACGGTCTTCATCCTGTAGATGACGCAGGTCATGCTCAGCCCGCTACTAAGTGCGGCGGCTATGAGCCCGAAGAGCAAGTGCAGGAGCAGGCCGCGCCTGAAGCACCCGCCTCTGCCAGCGAGAGTTGCGGAGACTCGTGCGAAGCAAGCGCACCTAACAATGAATGCGTTAAGGGCATTACCAGCGTCATTCGCGCTGAGAGCGGCGTCAGTCGTGAGATTAACGGCGTCTGGTACAAGTTTATGTTCTCTGAAGAGCGTATTGTGCCTGAAGGCTGTGATATCGAAGCTGAGAAGCAAGCCCTGTGGGACTCCATCAACGCAGAAGTTGATGCTCAGGTCGAAGCCGTAAGAAACTAAGAAATTTGCAAAACGCCCTTGCATTTCTTGTGCGAGGGCGTTATACTTATAAATGCCACATTACAGTATAACTCTCCTATGATATCTACCCCTCTCTATCCCGGTACACGAGATATATAACCATTTACAAAGAACTCTTACGATGTCGCATCCGCGACTATCCGTTTTAGTGTGCTGGGATTCTGTAATGTGGCAATTATGGACAGGCAACAAATCGGATGCGACATCGTAAGAGTTTTTTATTGGCTGAATTTGGAGGAAAACATATGAGTAAAATAAATGATGAAAACTATTATCAAATAAGCGGATGGATGATTAACCGCCTCCAACTTAAAGGAACTGAATTACAGGTATTCGCTATAATCTATGGATTTTCCCAAGACAGTGAATCTATGTTTGGCGGAAGTATCAGTTATCTGTGTGATTGGGCAGGAGCATCCAAGCCTACAATCATAAAAGCACTGAAAGATTTGGTTGATAAACAGTTCATAGTTAAAGATACAACCATTATCAACAATGTTACCTTTAACAGGTACCGTGCTAACATCCCAGTTGTTGCGAATTTTACTGGTAGTAAAGATTCTTTACAGGGTAGTAAAGAATCTTTACTTAATAATAATATAAATAATAATACTCATACACTATCTAAAGATAGTGTATTCGAGACCGGGCCTGCGCCCAGTACACCGTCTAAAACACCTTCTTCAGGAAAATTATTCAGTTCTGAAAAACAGGTAACTAGAAAGTCATCTGTTCAGAAGACTAACAGTTTCATAACAGCTTGTCAGAGAGAGGCATTCAAGAAAGAATTTGCGACCCCAGTGATAGCTGTATTAGACGATTATTTTAGAATGCTCGCAGAGATGAACTGTCTTTTACCTTCCATGAGTATTGCAGAGCAGTTAACCTGGCTCAAGAAGGTGCCTGAGGATAAGCAGATAGCAGTAGTCAAGAATACTATTTCTAGAGGGTGGAAGAGTTTGCAGTACGAAGCAGAAGCTAATATCGCAGGCAAAGTCCCCTCTTGGGATACAGCTGACCCCAATGCTTTCCAGGCGAAAACAGAAGAAGAGAAGAGTCGTGACTGGCGTGAAAATGTGCCTGACGATCATATATTCTAAGAAATGAGGAACTAATATGGTTGATAAAGCCTGTCGCAAATGTGGGTGGTATGACCCGGAATATGAATGCACCTGCCCAAGCAATGAACCGTGGCAATGTCGGCTTGACAAGGAAGCGGCTGCGGAACTGGACAAGGCGGTTGAAGAATGGAACAGGAGGAGGGCAGAAGATGGCAAATGAAAAGAAGATTAGCTTGACAGACAAGCAGATACTCGCATTAAAAGCTGTGGCTTATGGATGCAATAAGAACAAGCGACTTGTTGGTGCTTCTTATGTTAGCGATATTCATTCTACAAAAACGCAAGATATTTCTTTTTATGAAGCGCTGACTTTGGTTTATGAAATTCTTGACGAATTGGAGGGAAATTCAGATGGCGAAGTACAAGCATAATTACCTAAAAGAGATATGGTGGAATACGCCGTGGAAGTTCATACCGGAGGTAATTCGCATGATGAAGCAAATGCCTTTCAATAGAAAATCGCCTAGAGCTAAGTTTAGAATATGGCTTCGGAATATGCTGTATCTCAGCTGGCAGACTTGTCTTGTGGAGGTTAAAGATGGAAAATGAAAATCGCTGTGTATGTTGCGGTGCTATAATTCCAGAAGGGCAGATAGTGTGCCCTAACTGTCAAGTAACCGTGAAAGAGAGAAAGGAGACATAATGAACACATTGAAGCAAAAGGACTGCTGGTATCGTGAAGTGTGCTCTGAAGCACCCCACGGTTGTACAGCAACCTGTGTACGGGTTGCTGAGATGCTGAACCTTATGCAGATGTCTAATCTGCCAAAGTATATGTGGTTCCCCCAGTCGCTGTACGCAGACAAAGACCTTGCCGCTTTCAGAGAGCTGAAGGCTATCAAGGATGACATTAAAAATTGGGTAAAGGAAGGAAACAGCTTGTACCTCTACTCCAGGTCCTTTGGAAATGGAAAGACGAGTTGGGCTGTGAAGCTCATGCTCGCATATTTCAACCAAATTTGGAGAGGTAATTGTTTTAGAACTAGGGGTATTTTTATCTCTGTTCCTGAATTCTTTGACCGCGAGCGATTGAGAATGAACAATCAGGACGATGAGTTTATTCGAATTCGTGACAGTTTACTTGACGCAGACCTCGTTATTTGGGACGATGTATCTGTTGTTAAGATGACTGACTACGCAAGCGCAACCTTTTTCAACTTTATTGATGCTCGTGTGTTGTCTGGAAAGGCAAATATCTTCACGGGCAATCTTAATCAGGAAAAGTTGCAAGAGTTTGTAGGCGGAAGACTAGCGAGCAGAATCTGGAATACTAGCCAGGTTATAGAATTCGTAGACTCAGATAAGAGAGGTAAACGCTGATGGTCGAGTTGCAAATCCTGTCCAAAGTCCTGAAGGATAAAAATCTATCCTTACTAACCCTGAATAATATAACCGATGATTATTTCATAACATATCAATCTGAATACGAATTCATCCGGGATCATGTTCAGAAGTATGGTAATGTACCTGACAAGGAGACATTCCTGGCAAAGTTCCCAGACTTCACAATCGTGGAAGTTTCTGAGACGGACAAGTACCTTGTTGACACATTTAACGAGGAGCATCTGTACGCCAAAGCTGTACCTGTAGTCAACAAGATTGCGGAGCTCATGCAGACAGATGCCAACGCCGCAATAGAGTACCTTGGAAGTCAGCTGGAGAACCTTAAGGTCAGATCCGCTGTTATGGGAACAGACATCATATCGCAGGCTCGTAAGAGATACGAAGAGTACGAAGAGATGAGAGCAAACCCAGAGAAATTTCAGATCGCAACAGGCTTTGACCAGCTTGACAACATCATAGGCGGATGGCGCCGCGGTGAAGAGCTCGTAGTCATGTTCGCCAGAACTGGTCAAGGTAAATCGTGGGTATTAGTTAAAACAGCAGCTCACGCTTGGAAATTAGGATTCAGAGTAGGCTATATATCTCCTGAAATGAGTGCTAATAAAATAGGTTATAGATTTTTTGACGATAAAAGAAGTTCGGAATAACTTTTCTTACCGATGCTGGCCTGTATTTCTGGCTGCAGGTTTAATTCTTCTCGGGCTGTCGCTTTTCATACCTGACATCGTTTTATCCGCAATCATCGGTGTGGTTGGGTTCTCCTGCCTATGGAGTATTATTGAGCTGTTCCATCAGCACAAGAGAGTAGAAAAGGGATGGTTCCCAGCAAATCCAAAACACCACCCTGATTTATGAATGTGACTGCTGAAGAAATCCTTGAAAAATTCTCGCACAGTTCACAGATATGTGATATACTTATATATAAGAAAAATAAAAAATCAAGGAGAAATAAAAATGATGAAAGAAAAGAAAGTCGCAATATTTGGAATTATAACAGGAGTAATAATACTTTTTAAATCA
>CALATT010000124.1 GCA_937891905.1 uncultured Bacteroidales bacterium
AATGATCCCAACGGTTCCGAGACCAATGGCTTGCAGAACTATGACGATCTGTATGCCGATGTCCTGGAGTGGGTACGCCAGCTGAACGCCGATATCAAGTGGGAGGCCAATCCTAAGGCCATCGCTCAGACCGCTGTCTTGCTCTTCCGTTCCACGGAGGTGGCGTGATGGTCGGACAAAAATCAATCTTGGACAATGTCGATTACTGGATTAAGACCGACACGGTTCCTCGATTCATGATTGTCAGCGGCGCTAAGGGTAGCGGCAAAACAACTCTGGCGAAAGAAATTGCTCGTCGTATGCGAGCTTATCTCGTAGAGTGCGAGTTGTCTGTAGACGCCGTTCGTGAAGCTGTCAAGAACTGCTACAAATGCGCTGGCACCACCGTGTATCTGTTCAGAGACGCTGACAAGATGTCAACAGCGGCAAAGAACGCCATGCTGAAGATTACAGAGGAGCCTCCTCGCCAGGCACACTTCATCGTCACTGTGCAGAATGGCGAGAATATGCTGGAAACTCTCAGAAGTCGTGCGACCAACATTCAGATGGTTCCTTATTCCTCTGACGAGCTGGATTTGTTCTATCACGATTACACTCTGAAGAAAAACAGAGCGATTCGTGATATATGCGAAGTTCCAGGCATGATGCTGGAGATGGAGAAAATCGATGTGGAAGAACTCATGGACTTCTGCAACACGATTATCAACAACATTCAGAAAGTCACCGGCGTCAACGCTTTCAAGATTGTTCAGCGAATTAAGATCAAGGAGGACGGCAACGGATACGATCCTGATCTCTTCTTCCATTGTATGAAGTATGCGCTCATGCAGTTGATTATCGACAGTAATGCGGATCCGGAGTATCAGGTACGATTAGCTCGAATGCTGAGAGCCACCATCAAGTATCATCAAGAGTTTAACATCACCGGAGTCAAGAAGGACGCTACTCTGGATATGTGGGTCCTGGAAATGAGGGAATGTTGATCATGGATGACATCAATATTCGTATCTTGGAGCTCTTAGACGCTGATGCTCAGGGTAGAGTTATTATTTTACCTACGAAGGCTCAGGAACAGCGAGCTCTTGTAGAGAGAGCGTTGAATATTCGACTCTTTGATTGGCAGGTTGCTTATATATGGGGAGATAGTTATTATCTTATGCCGGGCAGAGCTACAGGCAAGACTCTCGCCTCTGTGATTCGTCTCTGCTTGTCTGAAGGAGAGCCACTTCATATGTATCGGCAAGGTAAGGACTACCAGCTGTGTGACGAGTATCACGGTCCTGAATACCTCGATATTTTTCGGAAGTATGTGAGAGAGACCTACCACAAGTTACAGATGTGGGGCGGACTGAAGTTGAGAACAATTTATTTCAGTCCTGCCGAAGCTAAGGAGGTAAACTGAGACATGACAGAACACTCATTTTTTATTAGCTACCGTGACTTCTACTCATTTTTTGATGACGCCAATCCGCAGAGAGGTGCATACTGCCGCAAGTCTCAGAAGAAGCGTAGGCTGAACAAGAGACGAGCCGGGGGTAGGAGGAAACGCAGATGAGCAAGGTTCTTAATATGCAGGTTACCGATGCGGGTTATCGATACATTGGTCATTACCGTAAAGGAGAACTCAAAATGGTTCTTGAGGGTCGTGGTGTTGGATGCACCGTTTACCCGAAAGATGAGTTTAATTTAGTCAAGCTGTTTTTCGTATTCGGTATTGATTGCGAAGACGGTGTGATGTTGGAGAGTATCAAGGGAAAGGTATGTCGAGTCATTTTAGATGATGAACTCCGTCCTTGTAAGCTACAACACATCACCATAGATAGTATTGTATGGGAGGTGAAATAAGATGGATGCCACATTTGAAGAGTGCTACACTCGAGTTCTCACACTTCTTCGTCATGCAAATTTTGTTACCATGCAGGATTTAGATGATAAGGTAAGGCTCGGTATGTTTTATCTTATGAAGATATATGGCCTCGGTTTCCGTCATTGTGTTAGAGGCAGTTGGGAATGGTTGGAGCTTAGTAAGGACAACGGACCCGGACTTAAGGCAAGTGATATAGAAGATATGCCGTACGATCCTGTCGTTTATGCGGAGCTCAAGAAAGCTCATGACTCAGGTATTATGCCGGAGGGTTTTGGAGGTAAGAAAAGCGAAGAACCTACTAAGAAGAAAACAGAAGACTGGGGATGGCTGTCTCCTACGGGCTTGTTTCTGGAATCGGAATGGGGAACTCATCTTGAGGCTGCTATGCACATCATTGAGCATCAGGGTTGGGAAGATGAATTTGACAAGTGGTCTGAAGGTAATAAGGCCATGTGTCCTGAAAATGATTTCCTCTGTCAAGTCAAGGGCTATGTGTTGATACACAATCCTGGTATGGATGGCGGATACATTGTGACCAATGTTAAGCCTTTTACCAAGAAGCAGAGAGAATTCTTATACGATTATTTCCTCGCTAGAGGTAATAGAGGCCGTGCTGAGATGTATCTTAGAGGAGAGGAGGTGTAGACTATGAAGTTACCTGATTTACAGAAGCAGATTGTATCCAAGAATATTGATCATGTACTCCTGTTATTCGGAGAAGAGGTCGCGATCATGGATATCTATCTAGATAAGATATATAAAGCCACAGGTGGCGATGTGCTCAGATTTGACTCTGTGAAAGAGGCATACGCAAAGCTCGTGCAACGCCGCATTACAACCGGTGGCTCTCGCGTGTTCGTGGTGCGAGATGACAAGGACTTCTTTAAGGCGGATAAAGAATGGGGCAAGGTGTTTACAGCCGCAGAGAGCGGCGCAGACTACCTTATTCTCATCTACTCTACAATGGATCGCCGCAGTAAGTTCTACAAGCAAAACCAGGAGAGGCTGTGTGAGTTCGAAAAGCTCAGTTCCTCTGTGTTGGCTGGGTATATCAATAAGCTCCTGCCGGGTATGAGTGCCGCAGAAACAGAGCAATTCGCTCAGGTATGCGAATGCGGTTATAGTCGCATTTTGCTGGAAGCCAATAAGGTACAGCACTATGCGAAAGTGAGTCGTTTGGAATACGGCCAAGCATTCCGAGAGCTCTTAAAGCAAGGTGTCATTTATCAGCCTATCGGCGATATCACTTTCCTGTTCACGGATGCTATCCTGACCCGGAATAAGCGAGACACCGCCAAGTACCTGTTGCAGGCTAACGCAATCGGCGAGAGCGAGATTCTTACGCTGTCTGTCCTGTATAACGGATTCAAGCAGATTCTGATGGTACAAGGGTTAGGTAGTGATCAGTCCGAGCCTTGCAAGCGCACAGGGCTGACACCTTGGCAGGTTAAGATGGCCAAGGAGAAGCAAGGACATTATTCTATAGCTGAGCTCGTAAATGCTCTTAAGGTCATTCGTTTCGTAGAGAAAGGAATTAAGACCGGAGCTATCGACGCAGATGTAGCTGTGGAATATGTCATTGTCAATATTATGTAAACTTATACTAAGGAGGAAAAAATTAAATGAAGGCAACTGGAATTGTTCGTCAGGTGGATGATCTTGGAAGAGTTGTTATTCCGAAGGAGATCCGCAGAATGCTGGGTATCAACACTGGCGATCCTGTCGAATTCTATGTAGAAAACGATGGTGTGATTGTCAAGCGGTACGATGCGGCAGGTGATATGGAGCAGGTCCTCGATCATTTGGAGAAGATTATTGAGTTCAAAGGCTCACTGCTCGCTCCTGATCAGCAAGGCGCTCTTGTGGCTAAGCTCCAGGAGATGAAGTCTATCGTTAAGTCAACCAACTAAGGAGAGTAATCATATGGATATTAAGGAAAAGATTAGGAACGATATTCGTCGACTGTTTCACGGCGCTGACCCTATGCGTTTTGCAGAAGATGCTCGTGTTGTCGAGTTGCCGTGTAGCACTTATCTTCAGGTTGATCTGAGAGTTCCCACTCCCACAGAGGCAGCATATGAGATGTACTGCAACGGTCATTTTTGGCCCTACCCGGCTCCTCCTGCTCCGAAAAAAGAGCCCGCTAAGAAGGATCCTATGGAGCTTGTAGACTTCCTCAAGCCCACCAGAATTATCTACAGCGGTCCTAAGACTATCGTGTTCTGGCCCGACGGTACAAAGACTATTGTCAGCCTTATGGAAGGTCAGGAGCACGACGACTATACCGCATACTGCGCCGCAGTAGTTAAGAAGATGTTCGGCGCGACCCATAAGGCTAAAAAGTTCATCGAATCTGTAGCGGTGCGTCCTGAACCTAAGCCTAAGAAGGTCGAGGAGAAAGCACCCGCGGTTGAAGCTGAAGAGGCTGATGTTCCTGTAAAGCCTTGGGAGCAAGTAAGTACCATGCTCATGCCCGGTACAGAGGATCCTGACTGGGGCCGTAAACACTGGTGCCCTGACGCACCTGTACTTGCAGAGGAGGTTTCTGAAGATGATGTGTGAGGAAACTATTCGTCTTAAGGAGGAACGAGACTCGCTTGCTATGAAGTGCGAGGAACTCAATAGAGCACTCTGCTGTGAGCTGGAGAAGAACAAGAAATTGACAGACACCATAGAGAGTGGCGAAGCTATCAATAATGAACTTCGTGGAAGAGTTAGATTCCTTGAAGGCCAGATTGAGGCTTACCAGTATTGTATGAACTGTCGAAGATAGGAGGATTGTCGTAATGGGTAAGATCACAAAAGTAATGAAGAGCCGTAAGGAGTACACCTGCGGCCGGTGCCGCAAGAAGATTGAAGTAGGCCAACCCTATCTGCGCGGCGACCTGAACTTCTCCAAGCCTGTCATTCGTTGCTGTAAGTGTGGACTGCAACCGTGGGAGGTAACCACAAGCGATTATCAGCTGAGCGTCGGCGAAATCGTGTACCACTGGGACGAGAACAATGCTCCTGACGAAGCAGGTCGTGACAGCATTGTAAGCGATCTGGAGGACATCAGAGATGATCTGCAAGGGCGACTGGACAATATGCCGGAAGGTCTTCAGCAAGGAGACGCTGGCCAGCTTTTACAGGAGCGCATCGATGCTCTGGAGTCCGCTATTTCTGATCTGGAGGACATCGACTTTGACGACGATTTCGATGACGATCTGAGTGATGAGGATCGTGAAGACCAGTATCGTGAAGCGATTGAATCCGCTCTTAGCAACATCGAGGTATAAAATATAAATTTGTGTAGGAAGAGGTGATTGATGTATGGCTACTAGAACTCTCGCATATGAGTGCCAATACTGTGGAGCTCTTAAGAGAACTAAGCTGATATGTGAGCGTCACGAGCTCACCTGTTTTCAGAATCCTAATGCTAAGAACTGTGTTCTGTGTGAGCATATGAGAACCGGCGCTAATGGGAAGGTGTGCTTCGTGACAGGCAAGCGGTGCTCAGTCGCCGTTAGTGCCAACTGCGAACATTTCGCAAGTAGGAGAGTAGAGCATGAACTGTAGAATCCTGTGTACCGAGCATATTCCAGTATTTCCTGAGTATCAACCAGTTGTGGGAGCCATATACGATGCGGTGTTCAGTCCTGCTACTAAGACATTCAGGACGAAGCGCGGCACAATGCGATATCAGAGTAAAGCGGAATTCGCAGTGGTTACTATTCGGGATAAACAGATCGTGCTTCGAGAAGGGGAGTTTAAGCTCGTGAAGGAGATAAAAGATGAGTGACTCTAAAGAATCAGTGAATCAAACCCATATTTGCAGGCGGTGCGGTAGAAAACTCCGTAGTGAGGAAGCCAAGCGAAGAGGAATGGGGGCTGTGTGCTATCAGAAGTGGATTGCAGAGGACAATCATAAGAAATTATTTAAGATTCCCTCTTTACATTCATCGAAAGATAGTGTATAATACCGTCGAGGGTATTCCGTACTACCCTCCTGGAATGTTAAGCCTCAGCCGAGTCCGAGAGGCTCGCCCTGACCCCTTGGGGCGCCCTGACAAAAATCAGGTTGACTCGGCGTTACATACGGGAAGGTACTCAAGTGGTCGTAAGAGGACGGTCCTGAAAACCGATAGGCGGACACTATGCCGCACGAGAGTTCGAACCTCTCCCTTTCCGCCAATGAGCGTGTCCTGAGCCTGTTCCCGGCAGGCTGTGGAGAGATGGGTCTTGCCCTTTCTACCATCAGAAGAATGTTAGATTCATTCTCACGCTCTTTACATACGGTAGATTAGCTCAGTTGGTAGAGCGCCTGGCTGTTAACCAGGATGTCGTAGGTTCGAGCCCTACATTTACCGCCAATGAGTAGGTAAACATTGAGATATGTAGCCCGAATTCCCTTGTGGTCAAGACTGCATATCAATAGTCAGTGGAAACAAAGCCGTAAGGTTGTACAGGACAACGGATTATAAATCCGATTGGGCGCTGTATGTAAAATTTCGGTCGGACGGAACAAGGACAGTCACCAAACCTGCTTGATAGGTGGAATGCCTATAAGCCTACTCATTACAAGGGCCTTTAATTCAGTTGGTTAGAATTCCCGGCTCATAACCGGGTAGTCCTAGGTTCGAGCCCTAGAAGGCCCACCATTGAAAATCAAGGAGGTGAAAGGATATGGCAAAAGTCGATCCTGCGCTGAGAGCTCTGAGTTCTAAGGAGCGAGAATTCATTCATCAGATTGTGTATCAAGGTCTTCCTCGTGAAGAGGCCTACGCATCTGTGTCTGAAATTGAGTTTACAGAGGACA
>CALATT010000125.1 GCA_937891905.1 uncultured Bacteroidales bacterium
CAACTGAATAGAGTACCACACTACGGATGTGGGGGTTGCAGGTTTGAATCCTGCATGGATCACAGAGAAGTTATAATGCGTTTGAGAGGTTTCTTTCACACGCATTTTTTTTATGTCTAAAGAGAGATTATAGATTATGCGAGTAGTAGTGCAGCGTTGTTCACGCGCAGAGGTGCGAATAGATGGTGATGTAGTAGGACAGATAGCCAAGGGATTTGTTCTCTTGGTAGGTATCACAGAAGGGGATACGCAAATGGAAGCTGAATACTTGGCAAAGAAAGTGGCTCAGATGCGTGTCTTTGAAGATGCAGAAGGTAAGATGAACTTAGGGCTCAAAGAGGTGGATGGTTCTATTCTATCAATCTCTCAGTTCACGCTCTATGCGGACTGTCGTAAGGGGAATAGGCCGAGTTTTATTCGCGCAGCGCGTCCTGAGATGGCAGAGCCATTGTATGCATGTTTCAATCAGTATTTGCGCGCAGAATATGGTTTGACGGTGGAGACCGGACGCTTTGGCGCGGATATGAAAGTGGATTTTATCAATGACGGTCCTGTGACTATTATTCTCGATTCGCAGGAGATGGGCAAGTAGGCGGTTAGGCGGTTAAGCGGTTAGAAGGTTAGGTTTGGTGCGTGATAATATAATAGGGAATACCTAATTGCTGTATTTCGCGTTCGTAGCGCTCAAAGAGCTCCATTCGTATCTCGTCGCTTCCATTATATCGCGCGCCGTCTTGCGTCCATTCTATATCAGGGTAGGTGAGTAAATAAATATTCATCGGATGTTTTTTTATAGCCTCTTCTAACCATTCGGGTACTTCCCCAAAGGCGTAATCAAACCAAACTTTTGTTACAATCAGTTCCGTATCAAAGACGGCCACATCTTCATTGGTTGTGGGCGTGAGAGTTTGTATTTGTGCTATTTGTTGCTTGGCGATGGTGCATAGTTCATCAAAACTAACCTCAATAGGTTGGTTAGATTGTCTGCGAAGGCGTTCTGCTTCCACATATTCGCGTGCGTACTCGGGTATGAGTAGTGCGTTATATCGTTTGGCTAAATAGCGTGCTAAGGTGCTCTTCCCGCTTGCCTCAGGTCCGATGATACCTACTTTGAACATAGTAAGAGTTTATCGTGTGAGCATCAACTTGATATTCAATCCTATATTATCTGCTTTGATAGGATAACTGCTGGATATGAGTGGCGTGGTGCCTTGATGGTCATAGAATAGCTGTAGGTTGATTTTCTGGCTCAATACATAATCTGCAGAAATCTTGATGGCCAATACTTTATTTCCAGATGAAGCTTGGGTGATTCCTTCTTCTACTTTGCGTAGGAGCATTTTTACATCTTTGTAAGACACATCCACTTGCAGTTTGAGGTCGTTACTTACTTTCTTTTGTCCTCCATCTTTCTTCTTTGCGATGAAGTTGAGGTTCTTGATAGTGTATCCTGCTCCGATGACGAATTCAGAGGTGTGTCCTTCGGTGAGTTGTACGCTGGTTACATTGAGTGCCAGGTTGCGCTGTTTGCGGTACTCGGCTTTGAGACTCAATGAGTTTTTCATCGTCATATTGAGTCCGATGAGTGGTGCGAACGCTTCGGTGAGCGTCACATTACTAATGTCATATGCAGAAGATGGGCGTGGCATGTCGGTTGTTACATCGCGCACGAAGCCTAACATCTTATTATTGTTGTCTGCACCCACCCAAGTGGAGTAACTGCCGTACGAACCGATAGCATACTTACAGGTGTAAGCATGGGTGAGGGTGATGGATTTGAAGTGCTCTTTCATCCATGGAATTTTGCCCAAGCCATCGTAGGTGACTGACCAGTTCGGTAGTATTTGTAGAATGCTCAAGAATGGGTTGAGGTTCATTCTTGAGGCGTCTCTTCCTGTGTATGCGGATAAGAAAGCAGGTACTAATACATCGGCGGAGTTATTGCTAACGCGTCCGTGCTTAGAGGGATCGTAGGTGGTTCCTATTGGTATATTGCTCATGAATCCTGCAGAAGGAAGGACAGTGCCATTGTATTGCTCTTGTATGCGTCCTGCCAGTAGTTCTCTATTGGTGAGGAACTGGTCGTATGCTGCGTTGGCGAAGTTCTCTTCTTGGTTGCCTACGCGGCTGAACATTGTTCCAATAGCGCATTGTGTGATATTGAACGAACCGGTCATCGTTTCTTGCAACTGGTCGTATGAGTATATGATGGAGTTGGACTGCGCCATGTAGCGTTTTCCATTGAGTTGTATCTTGAATCCAGGTAGTGGTTCAAGTGTGAGTTTGATGTCGAGGTCGGAGGTATGTGCGCGTGTGGCGGGTTGTACGATGGATGTATCGCCTGATAACCATCCTTGCTCTTTGGCTCTCTCCACCATATTATCAGGTATGAAACCAAAGGCGAAGTCATAACCAGGAGCGTAACCTCCTTCCATTTTGCGTTGTCCCATGAAGCCCGCTTCTGGTTCGAAACCAGGTAGTGTCATGGAGTTCGTCTCGCGGTAGGTGACTTGTAAGCGGCGGAACATGGTGCCGACATACGCGAACATATCGCCTGCTACTTGTGCAGGAGTTTTCTCATTCGGGTTGCGCGTGGTGATGCTCACATTCGCTTGTGCGCAATCGGCGGCAGGGGTGATGGTTACCTTGGTGTTGCCAGCGGGCTTGAATTTCACAGGAACTTTTTTGCCTACCGAGTCAGTAACGATGATAGTGAGTAGTTCGCTATTGAGGCGGTGTGTTATTTCGGTATCTTCTCCTTTCTTCAGCGCAACTGTCTGCGTGAATGTCTTGGGTTTGAAGTTGCGTCTTGAACCACGCCCTGTGTAGTGCTGGGTCATCTTCTTCCAATAGTTGGACTTATTATACCATTGCTCGAAGTTGATGCCTCCGTCCACTTGCCATGACTGCAATGAACTAACGGTGTTGCCGTAATCGGCTCCATCTGTGGTGGATGCGGTGCGGTTCCAGTTGTAGTTAGCATTATATGATGCGTTGGCTGTGAGTGGTTCGAGGTAAGGAATGCGATTGAATGGCACATTCCAACTTGCCGTGAAGACTTGTTGGTAAGTGAATGGTGAACCGAACTTAGCCAATGAGCGCTGGATCGTGTCACGCCATGCCTCGTATTGGTTGTGGTTGAATTCATCATCAAAATAGCGGCCATTGAGTATCTCAGGTGTGTATTTTCCTTCGTCAATGATGGCGTTCATAGCCGATTGGAAGGAGAACTTGATATTTTTTGTAAGGTCGTATTTGATGTCTACATTGCGATCCCATGTGAAGTCTTTGCTGAAGGTGAGGTCCATATTGTTAACTGCACTACCTGCGAGGTCACGCATTTTCATGTGTGAGAAGGTACGATGCATGTTGGTGCTGAATGCCCACGACTGTGGCAAGTAGTAGAAATTCATCTCTTTGAGGAATTTCACTTTCTGCACTTTGTCTACCTTGCTGAATGGTTCCCATGGTTTGGGGTTGAATGAGTAGGCATATTGGAATGAACCTTTATAATCGGTGGTGTAGTTGGTCTCCATTTCAGGCGAGTGCTCTGCTTGTTTGTTGTAGGCAGCAGAGATGGAGAAGTTAGCTGGGTCGTAGAACATATCTCGTTTCTTGGAGTGTATGTTAACCTTCATATTGCTCACAGAGAAGGAAGTGGACTCATGCACGGTGTTTGACATCTGCTTGATGGAGTCTCGTTCTGCCTGTGTGTCGTAGGTGTCTAATGTTTCTGATAGCTTGATATCTGTATCCAATGGGTCAAAGTCGGGTGAGATAGTCTCATTGGTATAGGATACATAGAGTGGCATTTGTATCTTTGCCTTCTCTGGGAAGAGACGACCACCTTCCAATGCAGCGCTGACGGATACTTGGTAGAAGTTCTCCAAGTTACGATCAAGCACATTGGATTCGATAGATCCGTATCCAGCGGTCTCTAATCGTCCTGCTACATTCACTTGTGCGATGTCGCTGAGTGAGAGTGAGGCATTGGCCATTGCAGCCACACCGCCCTGCTCGTTGAATTGTGAGAGGCGTAACTCGTTCACCCACACTTCACCTGTAGCTTCGTGTTGTCCGTTATTACGCACACCAATCATGATGGTTGATACCTCTTCGAGCGTAGGATTACCCAAGACGGTGATGCGGTTTTGTGGTTTGCCGTTCTCATCGTCATAGATGGTGTATGGTATGGTGTTGCCTACGCCGGCATTACCTGCGCGTTTGGCTTTATTGCGTGCTACCTTGGCGTTGGTCAGTACGGAGAGTGGGAAATCAAACATATTCTCCGTAGGCCATACCGCCTCGCGGTCGCGCTCGTTATTATTGTTATATAATCCCGGCTCTGTTAGTTTGAGCGGTATTTCGTATTCGTAGTAATTATTACGGAGGTCAGAACCCAAACGGATGAAGCAAGTGAGGTCGCCGTCTTTTAGTTCAGGGTCTAAGGCGCTCATCTGCTCGGCGTGTACGAACATCTGTAGGTTCTTGTATTGGCGCATGTCGTAGCCTGTATTCTTGTACATTGCTCGTGCGTCGTGTGGACTGAGGTTCATGACGCGCAGTACCATCGCTTGCTCGTTGAGAGCGATGAGTTGTGCTTGTCCTGGGTCGGTCTGACGACTTACACCTGGAGGTAGCACATAGTTGATAGGTGTGCGTGTAGAGTTCTCCTCTATGTTGACAGTCTGCACATCGATGGAAGCGCCGGTGTTGACAGGTGTGCCGATAGGAGCGAGGTCGCGTGTGTATTGGCGCCACTCACCGCGTACGAGGTCCATGGTAGCAAAACGCAGGTGTGTCTCTTGGCTGCAACCGGTGAGGTATATACGCATGAAGCGGATAGATTTCCAATTGCGGATGGAACCTATTTTCTGCACACTTGCACTATCGCCGCGCAATGGAATCTTGAATTGGTACCAAGTTACATCTTGTGTCTGACCGTTAGGGAGCGTTACTTTGCTTACTTTCTTTTCGGTAATATGCTGGCGTCCCACTTCCATCATGTCTGGGCGTAGGAGCACTTTGTATTGGTAGTATTTCTCGTACTCGTTGAGTGTGTTATCAAGGTTGATATCTTCTACATCGGGTGTGAGTGTGGAGGCAGTACCATAGGTTTCTGTCTGCTGCTCTGTGGCGGGTGAGTTGCCTTCGGTGCCGTTGTAATGCTTGTATCGGTCAAGAATAGACACTTCGTCTCTATCGTAGTCGCTACCTCTATAATAGTGGAAATTATCGCCCGCAGGGTCGTTGAGAGGAGAGAAATCGTCGCTTCGCCAAGCGGTCAGTACATCGGGGGCAACGCGTTGCTCAAGTGCTTTGATATATTGGCTGTAAGCGGGCCATGTCTTCTCTTGCTCGTTGCTGAGTCCGTCCAAACCGATGTCTTGTCGTGTGCGTGCGCCTTCCTCATTACTAAATGCAGTAACGGTGGAAGTGGTGCGTGGCACATATCCCCAAATAGTGGAGTCCACGCGTCCAAGGTCTGCATCGGAGATGGGCATACCGTGCTCAAAAGCCTTCTTACCGTCATGCAAAATATCTTCGCTGACATCACCAAGGTTGATATACATCTCTCCGTCATATCCCTCGGGGTTGGTGAGTGCTGGGTCCATGAGCCAGAACTCAATATACTCGATGTTGGCTTTCTCAAAGTCGGTGTTATCCAGTCGGCGCATCATACCTCCCCAGCGTTGCTTAGGGTTGGTGAGGTAACCATCTGTACCTATTTGGTCAGCAGAAATATTGTATTGTCCGCGCTCGTTTGGATAGAAAGAGAGGTTGAGGATTGGTAGTTTGGTATCTACTGTTGTTGCTTGCTGACGATTAGGATAGATCTCATCTTGATACACGACACGCGTGCGGTGGTCGCTGAGTGCGGTGATGTCGTTTTTGATATGCGCAGGTGTGTTATTTTGCGGATGCCCGAAGATAGGGTCCACGGTGTACCACGATAGGTGTGCGCGGTTCTTGTTGTATGTAGGTTGGTTGATGTCTCGTGACTCATCAAATACATACGGGGTGGAGGCCAAGAACCAATAACTGGGGTAGTGCACATCGATGTTTGTAGTGGTGGCTTCAAAATCGTCTATGTATGCTGTACCTACAGAGCCCACATCCTTGGTGTGTCCAGGGATGAGGTGCGCAAACTCGGCATTAATTTGGAAGGTAGAAGGTGCGGTGGCGGTTATCCATGGAATCTTATCGATAGCGTTGGTGAGCCATTGCATTTCTGTTTTCCAACTACCGTTCACGCCCCAAATAGTGTTCGCGAGTGGTTCAGAACCGGTGTTCACTTTGGTAGTCATAGGTCGCTCGCGTAGGTGCATGATGGTACCGCCGATGACGAGGTCTTTGCTGAACTCATATTCGAGGTGTGCACCGAAGAGCGACTTGCGCTGCATGGAGAAAGTGGATTGGTTTTCAAGTTTAACATCCACATTGGTACCCGATTCGAGGATAGAGGTATTGAGAATAGTTACTGTTCCCATGGTGTAGTCCACAGTGTAGTCCACATTTTCAATGAGTGTAGCACCGCCAGCGGTGACGGTGACCGAACCGCGTGGCACATTCATCGCACCAAGGCGTATCTCGCTGCCGTTCGTTCCTTTGTATTTACCGGTGAGGTGGAATTTATTCTTCTCGCTCAACTCTTGTGCAACGATGAGAGTGGAGTCGTATAGTTCTTGGAAGCAGTATTTATTGACCAATCGTGGGTCATTACCTAACTGAGCAGCGAGGTGACTACCGAATGGTTCGAGGACGGGGAAGATAATCTTTCCGTTTGAGGTGTATATGGTGAGTCCTTCCACAAAGTCAAAGCGTCCGTCTGGCGAAGCGTTGTTCTTCATATCCAAACGGTCAAGGTTCATCACGCGCAATAGTTGTTTGCCGTTGATAGGTCCCTCGTTCAAGTATTGCATTTCCGTACCTACTGAGTCGTTGCGGTAGGTGACATATAGTTCGAATTTATCGGAGTTGATGCTTGTGGCGCCGAGTGAGTAGATGTTTTTCATCATGAGGTCCCATGTGCCTCGTCCTTTCTTGTCGGGCGCGTTAGCGCTGGACTTAAGCATCTTGAGCGCCATGGCATTCGGAGCACGCAGTTCTTCACTGCCATCGGTAGAGAACTCACCCACTTGATACACTTTGCCATTGTAGGTGTATTCATATGCCACGGCGAGCACTTCGTCTTGGTTGAGTGCAGATTTGAGGGAGATATATCCCAATGCGCTATTGAGGGTATATTCGCTGCTGGTCAGTAGTCGCGCCGACTCAATCTTCTCAAAGTCTGTTCCTCCCTCCATACCGTTCAGTCCCTCGAGTGCGGTACTGGTTTGTTGGAAATCACGGAAACCTGTAGCTCGGATGGCAGCATATAGTCCGTTGGCGTTGTTGTCTGGTGCACTATTAGGTACGCCGCCCCATGATGTATTTTGGATGTGTGTGCTACTTTCACCAAGGTCGGTGAAGGCCACAATATTACGCGCTTGGTCGTAGTTGGCGCGCTTGTTGGTGATCCATACTTCAATCTTATTGATTGTCACGCCTGAAGCGATGTATGGTACGGACGCCATGGCGCTTTCGTAGTTGTCGCGGAAGAAGTGAGAAAGGAAGAAGTGACGATTTTCATCGTACATATCGCCTGATATCTCGAATTTCGTCATCTGCGCACCACCTTTGCTGCTGACGGTCTGCGCCTCGCTATTCTGTTGTGAGATAAGGGCTTGTATCTTCAGTTTGCCAAACTGGAGGTTGGTCTTGATACCAAAGAGCGCTTGACTACCGCGAATGAGAGAGGAAGGCAGGTCCATAGTAACATTACCTGCTTCGATAGACTGAATAATGTCGTCTTCCTCGCCTTTGTAGTTCAGTTTGAGGTTCTGCTGGTCAAAGGAGAACGATGCTTCGGTGTTGTAGGAGAGGTTGAAATTGAGTTTCTGTCCCACCTTACCTTGCACGCTCACTTGTATCTTCTCGTCAAAGTCGAAGATATTGTTGTTTCGTGCGCGTAGCGTAAGGGATGGATTGGCAATGTATTGGTGTTTGAATCCAAAGAGCAGTTCTGCTGAACCTTGCATCTTGAGTTGCACGCCGCCAGGACCGAACACTTTATCTGCAGCACCGATGTTGAATTTCATATCGGTGATGTCAAATTTCTTCTCGTTGTTGTGTTCTACCTCGCCTATTTTCTGTTGCCAATAGCGCTGCATAATTTGTCGCTCGGCGTACTGGTTGTATTCTTCTTGTGTGAGTAAGTAAGGCGTGGTAATATCTGTCTCGCCCACTCGCGTGCGTATGACATAAGTACCCGTCTCTGGTTGGTACTCCACGCTTGTCTTGATATTCTCTGGGTCGTTGAAATCGAGTGACGAGTGTGGAGTGGTCAGTTCGCCGTAGTTCTGTGCACCGAGTTGTCTCACTTGGGTAGGTGCCCAGATGGCGGAGTCGGTGAGTGTTACCACATCCGCTGCCTCTTCAGGCGTCAGTTCCTCGCCTCCTTGCCCCTTGGTCTCCCTTCCCTTTAGGGAGGGGCTGGGGGTAG
>CALATT010000126.1 GCA_937891905.1 uncultured Bacteroidales bacterium
TGCTCTCCCATCTCCAAATGATAGGTAGTGTATGCAGGATAATTGAGCACCATTCCATGTTCGCTATCGAGCCATCTAACAGCACTATCCAATGCCTTCTCGGGGAACTGCTTGTCCGCACCAATACGCGCCATAGCGCACCATCCTTGGCTCTCAATGAATATCTTGCCTTCTTCGTTAGCCGCGGAACCAATCTTATTGCCATCGAAGTCGTATGCGCGCAAATACCATTCGCCATCCCAGCCATACTGCTCTACCGCCTGACAGATCGCGTCTATGTGTTGGCTAGCGCGCTCAGCCTCATCAGCCATTCCTCTCGCGCGACAAAGTTCCACATATTGACGACCACAATAGACGAACAGTCCTGCTATCATCAGTGACTCTGCCTTGCTGCCCTCCGTCTTGTTGCCTGTGGTTTGGAAGGACTCGTTAGGATCCATGGAGAAGCAGTTGAGGTTCAAACAGTCATTCCAATCCGCACGACCAATCAGTGGTAATCCGTGAGGTCCCAGATTATTGATTACATGGTCAAAACTCACGCGTAAGTGCTCAAGCAAACTCACCTCACTACCTGCTTGGTTATCCCATGGTACCATCTCGTCTAAGATACTCATGTCGCCTGTCTCACGGATATAAGCTGTCGTGCCAAAGATAAGCCACATAGGGTCATCGTTGAAGCCGCCACCAATATCGTTGTTTCCGCGCTTGGTGAGCGGTTGGTATTGGTGGTAGCACCCTCCGTCAGGGAATTGCGTAGAAGCAATGTCGATGATGCGTTGGCGTGCGCGGGAAGGTATCTGATGAACAAATCCTACGAGGTCTTGGTTGGAATCGCGGAAACCCATACCACGACCTATTCCACTTTCAAAGAAGGATGCCGAACGACTCATGCAGAAGGTGACCATACATTGGTATTGGTTCCAGATATTCACCATGCGGTTGAGTCGTTCGTCTGAACTCTCTACCTGATACTTACTGAGTAGTTCGTCCCATAGGGCTTTTAATTCTGCAAAAGCAGCATCTACTGCCTCGGTGGTAGCGAAACGGCGAATCACTTCGTGCGCGCGTACCTTATTAATGATATGATGGTCGCGCTCGCCTAGACTGGTAATCTCGCCATGGGATGCAACAAACTTTTCTTCTTGTGGGTTTTCTTCATAGCCCAATACGAATATCAATTCGCGGCTCTCGCCTGGGGCAAGATGAATCTCAATATAGTGGCTAGCAATGGGGCTCCAACCATGGGCAAGACTATTCGTGGCTTGTCCGTCGAGTACCGCTTGAGGTTCCGAAAAATCATTGTATAATCCCATGAAGGACTCGCGGTCGGTATCGTAACCCTGTACTGGGCAGTTAACCGAATAATATGCGTAATGATTGCGACGCTCTTTGTATTCGGTTTTGTGATAGAGCGCTGTGAAAGAAGCATTCTGCTCGATCTCCACTTCACCTGTAGAGAGGTTACGCTGGAAGTTCTCGCCGTCAGTAGCAGCATTCCACAAGCACCATTCGGTATAACTGAAGAGTTTGAGTTGCTTTTTCTCTGCAGAGACATTGGTGATAGTCATGCGCTGAATCTCTGCTTTTACACCTATAGGCACAAAATGAAGCACATTAGCGCGCACACCATCCTTTTCGCCTGTAATACGAGTATAGTTAAGACCATGACGACATTCGTAACTATCCAGTGGAGTCTTACAAGGTTTCCATCCTGGATTCCACACTACATCGCCATCTTTCAAATAGAAATAGCGACCACCATTATCCATCGGTACACTATTGTAACGATAGCGTGTGATACGACGAAACTTAGCATCCTTGTAGAATGTGTAGCCACCTGCGGTATTACTAATTAGACCGAAAAAGTCTTCGTTACCTAGGTAGTTAATCCAAGGAAAAGGTGTCTTGGGATTGGTGATGACATATTCGCGATGTATGTCATCGAAGTGTCCATATTGTACTTTTGCCATGGTATAGTGATTTAAATCGCTGCAAAGGTACTACTTTTTTGCATACACCACTAATACTTTTCCGACCGATTTTGTGCGTTTTTTGCAAAAAATGTCATTTAGAGTTTGCATTATTAATTTTTTTTATTACTTTTGCAGTGTCAATAACAATATTATGAATACATGAGAGAAGTTTTCAAAGAAATTACTCATCTCGAGCCATTAGATGTCTTCTATGTAGGTGAGCGCTGCAAGACCATTTTTGACTATCCTGCTCATTGCCATGAGGAGTACGAACTCAATTTTGTGGAGAATGCTGCGGGAGTGGTACGAACTATCGGAGATAGTCGTGAGAAGATTGGCAACCTAGATTTAGTTTTGATGACGGGTAGTAAACTAGTGCATGTATGGGATCAAGCCGATTGTCCTCAGCATGATATGTATGAAATTACTATACACATTGCACCAGATACTTTTCATGGCACACTGATGGATAAGAGTGCTCTGGTGTCTATCCGGCATATGCTAGAGAGGGCGCAGCGTGGATTAGCTTTTCCTGAAGCTGCCATACAGATTGTGCGCGAAGACATTGTTAATCTAGCGCATAGCACTGATAGTTTTGCCTCCGTTATTCGCTTACTCAACTTGCTGTATCGTCTCTCGCTGGTGAAGGATGCGAGAGAACTATCTTCCTCCTCTTTTATTGATGCAGAGGAGAGCAACGAAGATGATCGTATTCGCCAAGTTAAGGATTATGTGGCTCAGCATTATATGCATGATATCCACTTGCAGGACTTGGCCAACATGGTATGTATGTCTGCCGAATCTTTCTCGCGCTTTTTCCGCCATCGTACAGGTCGCACGCCCAATCGCTATATCATTGACTATCGTTTAGGCGTGGCAGCGCGCATGTTGCTCAATACCAAACTATCGGTGTCGGAGATTGGTTTCTCATGTGGGTTTAATACGCTTAGCCACTTCAATCGCCTATTCCGTGAATCGAAAGGCTGCACACCATCCGAATTTCGAGAACGCTTCTAACTAAGTCAATCCAAACGCTGCCGAGGGAACACCTGCTAAGTTTATACTGCAAGATTAAAAACCTCGATCCAACGATAAAAGAGTGAAAATGGATATATTCTTAATAAAAAGGTAGATTTTTACGCAAAAATCCACTTTTTGTTTTGTTTATTCAAAAAAAATGTGTACCTTTGCAGCGTAAAATCATTCCTACTATGCAAAACGAAATACCTTTGATTGATTGCCCGATTGATTACATCTTTGGCGAGGCAAGCGGTAAAGTACTCAATGAGTACATGCGCTTCCCATGTAAGATTAAGTGCGGCGTATATGCATTCATGGCGGCTGGTACAGCGCGTGCAACGGTGAACATCACCCAGTACAACTTCAAGGAGAACGATGTGCTCTACCTCGCGCCCAATAGCTTCTTCCTCGTGCATGAGTTTAGCGAAGATGCACGCGTGATGTACATCGTGCTTTCATCTTCCTTCCTGGAGAAGAATGCCTACAGCATTCGTCGCCCTCGCTTGACGGGAATGGAGGCCTGTCAGATCGTGCATGTGACGGAGGAGCAAAAGCAAGTCATCCTACATTTTTCGGCTGTATTGGAGGAGGCAGTGAACTGCA
>CALATT010000127.1 GCA_937891905.1 uncultured Bacteroidales bacterium
ATGAGAAGCGTATGCTCCAGGAGGCTGTTGACTCGCTCTTCGATAATAGCCGTAAGACCACAGCGATGAAATCTGAGGCTAACCGTCCATTGAAGTCTTTGTCTGACTCATTGAAGGGTAAGCAAGGTCGTTTCCGTCAGAACTTGCTCGGTAAGCGTGTGGACTATTCTGCTCGTTCTGTGATCGTGGTTGGTCCAGAGTTGAAGATGCACGAGTGTGGTCTTCCAAAAGAAATGGCAGCAGAGCTCTACAAACCATTTATCATCCGCAAGCTCATTGAGCGTGGTATCGTGAAGACTGTTAAGTCTGCGAAGAAGATTATCGACCGCCGCGAGCCCGTTATCTATGAGATTCTTGAGCGCGTGATGGAGGGACACCCAGTATTGCTCAACCGTGCTCCGACACTGCACCGTCACGGTATTTTGGCATTCCAACCTCGTATGATTGAGGGTAAGGCTATTCAGTTGCACCCACTATCATGTGCCGGATTTAACGCCGACTTCGATGGTGACCAGATGGCTGTTCACTTGCCATTGAGCAATGAGGCTATTTTGGAGGCGCAGTTATTGATGTTAGGATCCCATAATATCCTTGACCCTGCGAATGGTAACCCAATTACGGTGCCTTCACAGGATATGATTTTGGGTCTATATTATATTACTAAGGAGCGCGAGGGCGCGAAGGGTGAAGGATTATCTTTCTACTCTGAGGAAGAAGCTATTATTGCGCTCAATGAGGGTAGAGCTGATATCCACGCAAAGGTTAATGTGCGTGTAAATGATATCGTAGATGGCAAGCCTATTCAGCACCTTATCCAAACCACTCCAGGTCGTGTCATTGTGAATGGCTATGTACCAAGCGAGATTGGATTCCAGAATGTGCTCATGAAGAAGGGTGCTGTTAAGACGATTATCTCTAAGGTGATTAAGACTTGTGGTGTGGCTCGTGCTGCACAGTTCTTGGATGATATCAAGGACTTGGGTTACTACCGTGCTTTCAAGGGTGGTTTGAGCTTTAACTTGAATGATATTCTCATTCCTGAGGAGAAGCCAGCACTTATTGAGAAGGGTAACGAGATAGTAGATAATATCACCGAGTTGTATAGCATTGGTGAAATGTCCGATGATCAGCGTTACCGTCAGACGGTGGATACCTGGAAGCAGATTGACGCCGAGATGACTAAGATATTGATGAACCACATGCAGAATGCAGATAAGGGATTCAACTCAGTATATATGATGATGGATTCTGGTGCGCGTGGTAGTCAACAGCAGATTAAGCAGTTGGCAGGTATCCGTGGTATCATGGGTAAACCATTGAAGGCAGGTTCAACAGACACTCGTACAGATATTGAGAACCCAGTCTTGGCTAACTTCAAAGAGGGTATGTCCGTGCAAGAGTACTTCATTTCTACGCACGGTGCTCGTAAGGGTCTTGCCGATACAGCGTTGAAGACTGCGGACGCAGGTTATTTGACTCGTCGTTTGGTGGATGTATCACACGATGTGATTATCAACGAGGAGGACTGTGGTACATTGCGTGGTTTGACTGCTCGTGCTATCAAGGATGCCAATGGTCACACTATTGCATCACTCTCATTGCGTATCTTAGGTCGCGTATCTGTACACGATATATTGGATAATGATGGTAACTTGATTGTAGCATCTGGCGAAGAGATTCGTGAGCCACAATGCGAGGCTATTGAGGCAGCGGGTATCGAGGAAGTAGAGATTCGCTCCGTACTCACTTGCGAGAGCAAGCATGGTGTATGTGCTAAGTGCTACGGCCGTAACCTTGCATCTCGTAAGATGGTGCAGAAGGGTGAGGCTGTGGGTGTGATTGCTGCACAGGCTATCGGTGAGCCAGGTACTCAGTTGACACTTCGTACTTTCCACTCTGGTGGTTTGGCGGGTGGTGACGCTTCTAAGTCATCTTACTCGCTCACTCGTGAGGGTATCGTAGAGATTGAGGACTTGCGTACTATCACAACGGCTAATGGCGATGTGATTGTAGTAAGCCGTCAGAATGCGATGACCTTGAAGGATGAGAAGACAGGCGTTGTGCTCAGTAACTTTGATATACCTTATGCTTCTAAACTCTTTGTGAAGAGTGGTGAGAAATATGCAAAAGACACATTGGTGTGCGAATGGGACCCATATAAGATTCCATTGGTAATCGAGCAAGACGGTTTCATCCACTACGAGGATGTTATCGAGGGTATTACTTGCAAGACCGAGGTGGATGAGCAGACTGGTAAGCGCGAGGTTTCTATTATCGAACCAAAAGAGAAACAGCGTATTCCACAAGCGCATATCGTAGATAAGGATGGCAATATTTTGCGTTCTTACAACTTGCCTGTAAAAGCAAGTCTGAACCACACTGAGGGTGCTGAGGTACAGATAGGTAATCTTCTCTTCACCATGGAGCGTGTTACTAACCGTGGTGGTGATATTACCTCTGGTCTTCCTCGTATCACCGAGCTCTTTGAGGCTCGTAACCCATCTAATCCAGCTGTGGTGGCTGAGATTGATGGTGAGGTATCCTTTGGTCGTATCAAGCGTGGTAACCGTGAACTCTTTGTTACCAGCAAGTTGGGCGAGCAGAAAGCATATCTCATTCCATTGACCAAGCAGATCTTGGTACAAGAGGGTGACTATGTACGCGCTGGTGTAGCATTATCTGATGGTGCTATCACTCCAGATGATATCTTGGCTATCCAAGGTCCAACAGCGGTGCAAGATTATATCGTGAATGAAGCACAGGCTGTATATCGTATGCAGGGTGTGGAGATTAACGATAAGCACTTCGAGATTATCGTTCGCCAGATGATGCGTAAGGTAGAGATTCTCGAACCAGGTGATACACGCTTCCTTGAGGGCGATATTGTAGATAAGAAGGACTTCTTGGAGGAGAACGATCGTATCTGGGGTCGCAAGGTGGTAACAGATGCAGGTGAGAGTGAGTCATTGCATGAGGGTCAGATTGTGACCGCTCGTAAATTGCATGACGAGAACTCATCTCTCCGCCGCCGCGATAAGAAGCTCGTTCAGGCTCGTGATGCACAGTGTGCTACTGCTAAGCAGATCCTTCAGGGTATCACACGCGCAGCATTGGGTACGAAGTCATTTATCTCTGCAGCATCCTTCCAGGAGACCACTAAGGTGCTCAACGAGGCAGCTATTCGTGGTAAGGTGGACTTCCTTGAGGGTATGAAGGAGAATGTGATTTGCGGTAACTTGATTCCAGCAGGTACAGGTTTGCGTGAGTTCACTAAGATCTCCGTGCATAACCAAGAGGAGTATGCGGCTCTGCAAGCGGCTCGTGAGGCAGCTGAGGCAGCACTCAACAACGAATAATTCGATTTTATCTATTCGCGATAAGAAAATGGCACTCTGATGGGTGCCATTTTTTTATTTTTCCACTCATTTGGATATTTTTTCTACCTATCAGGTTACTTTTTTCGTCGATTTGTGAACATTCATATGGTATAAATGTAGTAATTTTGCAGCCGATTTAGAGTGGTGTCTAAATCGGTATTAGTCTGTTAATTCTATATTTTATTTTTTCTATGAAGAAGTGTGCTATTTTCGTAATGGCGTGTATGGCAGCGGTGGCTGTTCATGCTGATTGGACGGAGGATTTTAATAGTCTCTCCTCTGGTATTTGGTCTGCAGAGACGGATGTTGAGTTATCTTCTGGTGTTTGGACTATGGGCGGTGATGCACAGCGTAATAGTTCGAATGGTGTGGTGTCTATCAAGTTTAATTCAGCGGGTGCGTATATGATTACGCCAGTGACGGATAATGTGGCTTCTATCTCATTCAAATACCGTAGTGGTGGTAGTAAGAAGAATGTGGAGATTGCTTATCAGGTAGCAGGAGGAGAGTGGCAAGTAGTAGATACGCTTCGTATCAATTCGTCTGCTTCTTCTTTCGCTTCGTATTCGCATGCTGTGGGCGCGTCTGAGCAGACAGGAGTACGCGTGCGTATTAAAGGTATAACGAATAATGTGTATATTGATGATGTGTCTTTGAAGCAGGCAGCGGCGGGTGATAATACAGGTGGTGGTAATACAGGTGGCGTGGTAGTGCCAAATGAGCCAGAGCCTGATTTTTCTCGTCCTCTTTATACGGCTACGAATAAGACTTATTATATTTCTCCTGCGGGGGATGATGTGACGGGTGATGGTTCGTTTGCTAAGCCATGGTATAATTTGGGTAAGGCTGTTTCTGTAGCGCAGGCGGGTGATGTTATTTACTGCCGTGGAGGTCGTTATCTGATGTCATGGCGTGGTACGGATGGTAAGTTAACTATTCGATTGAAGCAGTCAGGTACGGCAGCAGCGCCTATAGTGATTTCTGCTTACGAGGCTGAGGTGCCTATTTTTGATTTTGAGCAGCAGTTATTGGATTGTAATCGTGACAAGGGTAATGTGGGTGATCGTGGTATGCTCATTAGTGGTAATTACTGGGTGCTATATGGATTGCATATGATGCATGCGGCGGATAATGCGATTAAGTTGGAGGGTTCTCATAACCGTATTGAGCGTTGTGAGTTTAGTTATAACTTGGATACTGGAATTCAGTTGGGTTTTGGTCATAAGTTCTCTGATTCGGGTTTGGGGAGCAGTAATGATGGTTCGTTCTGTGCGTATAATGATATTATCGACTGTGATTCGCACCATAACTGTGACTACGATGCCAATTATGGTTCGGATGCTGATGGATTTGCATGCAAGATGCATAATGGTAAGGGAAATCGTTTTATTCGTTGCCGTGCGTGGCGTAACTCGGATGATGCGTGGGACTTGTTTGAGACGGACTATGATGTTATCTTGGCTGAATGCTGGGCGTGGGAGAGTGGTAATAAGGAGGACCATTTATGGGTGAAGGAGTATTTCGATGGTTCTGCCAGTTTCTCGGGTAATGGCAATGGTATTAAGTTGGGCGGTAATGGTGCTGGTGGTAGCAGTAAGGGTATTCACTATGCGTATCGCTGTATTGCTTTTGGCTGTGATATCAGTTCGTCAGTGAAGGGTTTTGACTGCAATAGTCACAAGGATGGTCATGTGCTGATTGGTTGTTTGGCATTTGATAACTCGTATGATTTTATGTTCGAGTCGGGTGGTTCTGCAGCTAAGACTTTCTATTACAATAATGTATGTTTTGGTCGTCAGGAGATTAGTGTGGGTAGTGATGATTATAATGCATTGGGTGTGGCGCGTGATGAATTGGCTTGGACGAAGCATTTGGTTACTTCTTTTGACCGTTCGGACTATGTGTCATTGAGTGAGGAGGATGCTATGGCTCCTCGTCGTGGTGATGGTTCGATGCCAAGTCGTTTTGCTCGTTTGGTGCAGGGTAGTAACTTGGTGGATGCAGGTGGTGAAGTGCCTGCGGCCGTTACGCCTAACTTGTCTCAGTTGGAGTCGGATTTCCCATTCTTGGTGTCTCCTGTTTATGGTAAGAGTCGTGATTTAGGTCCGTATGAATTGGTGCAAGAGGATATTCCATCTTCTACGCAGCAGATTATTGTGCCTGAGAGTTGTGGTTCGCTGGAGGTGCTGATGGGCAATAATGCGGAAGAGCAGATTATCAAGTTCAGCGTGCCATCTGATTGTACTGCGCAGTTGAGTGTGTATGATATGAATGGTCGCTTGGTGGAGAGTGTGGCTGTGGGAAGTGTTACTTACGGAGTGGAGTATTACCAACCGCTATCTGTGGCTGGCATGCGTGGTATGTATTTGGTTCGCTTGTCAGCAGGAGCGTTCTGTTCTACTGCTCGTTTGCTCTTGCCATGATGTATTGAGTATTGAGTACCATTTACGATTTACCATTTACGATGTAAGGTGTAGGGTGTAGGGTATAGTGAGTAGTGAGTAGTGAGTATAAACAGAATATAGAAAGGTCGCCAAGTGGCGATCTTTTTGTTTGTGGAGGCAAATGGTTATTTGCGATGAATTTTACACGATTTTGAGCAAAATGTTACTATACTGCTTTCCAAATGCGCATAAAAATCGTAAAATTTTGCACTTTTTGCTTAAAATAGTTGCGTAAATCAATTCTTTTTCGTATATTTGCCGCCGAATAGGATTTATGGGTTTTCAGATTTGTAGAAAAAACAACAAACAATCATAATTTATCTACTTAATTTATTACAATCATGAAAGCAGTTTTTACAAGGTTTTTTTCGGTGTTAATGGCGAATACCCCCCCCTATAGAAAAGGGCCTTCTTCGCGTAAGTTTTTATCTCTCTTTTTAATTCTCTTCCTCGCAGTTGGTAATGCGTGGGGACAAGAGACGGTGATAAGTTTGCAAGGGACAACAAGTGCGCCTTCAAAAAAAGTAGCGCAGATTGGAACTCAAGATGCTTATTTTGGTAGGTGTGGAAATTCTGTGTCTTTAGTAGCAAATGGATTAGCAACAGGGAATTCTACAATATTTGTAGCTTTTGAAGTAAAAGTAAAATCAAAAATAAATCTAACTTGCTATTGTACAGCAGGTTCTAGTTATACAAAAGAGGAGTATATCTCAACCTTAACGGAGGATAATTGGAATAGTGTTAAAAAAATGTTAGCAGAGGAACTAAACTCTACTCCAGCAAAGGCCCTTTTTGAAACTAATTTTTCAAAATTTACTATCTCCTATGATAAAAATACACAAAAAAATAAATCATATGATATTCTACTTGATGGTGAATATGAGGCTGGATATTATGCAATATATTTGAAGAATTCTATTAATAGTGCCTTCTACATCCAGTCTATTACAATTACCCCTTCCGCTCCCGATGCCGGAGGCGATTCCGTATGCCCGGAAACGCTGACTATTTCGAGCAAGGATAGCAAGACAGCTTTCCTTGAGGGAGATGCAATTGAGTTGACTGCTGCTTTGAGCGCAGGAAATGGTGCAATCACTTATCAGTGGTACAAAGGAGGGACTGATGAGGGAAACAAACTCGCAGGTAGAACTACTGCCAAACTTGAAATCGCTTCTTGCGTGGAAGGTGATGCAGGTGACTATTATTGTATTGCAAGTAAAGATGATTGTTCAGATGCAGTAAATGCAGCCGCTTTTACTATTACCGTTGAGGCTGATACCAAGTGCTTCAATATGCCGGCTATTACCAGCAAACCGAGTAATTTAGCTTCTGTAACAGTAACTGGTGGAACTCTGTCAGATATTAGTGTTAACGGGAAGTCCGTTTCTATGGACGGAAACGGTTTAAAATTCGGTGGCAATGATAGCCGTTTGAAAGTAACATTGACAGGTGCTTCTATTGTTGAAGGTACGAAAATTACAGTTGCATGGAAAGGCGCAAGTGCAGGTAGTGCAGGTGTTGGTCTGTTCAATGAAAACTTAGCATCGCAAGTAATCAGCATCTCTGGTGGAGAGGCAGCAGGTTCTGTTTCTCATACCTTTACTGCTGAAGAGGCTGCTAATTATGCCGATGAATTTATTATCAACCGTAACGCTTCAGGTTCTGGTATCTGCATCAACGCTATCACCGTTGAGGACTGCGGTCCGGCAATAGTAAAACACACTGTAACGCTGAACTACAATGATGGAGAAACTCCTGCAGGTAGTCTTACGGTCGTTGATGGCAATGCCGCTGTTAAGCCCGCTGATCCTACCCGTGGCAAATACACTTTCTTGGGTTGGTTTGTTGGTGACACAGACGATGAGTATGTATGGTCAACCGCTGTAACAGGTGACCTTACTCTTAAAGCACATTGGCAAGATCCTTGGACGATTACATTTGATGCTGATGGTGGCTCGGCTGTAAGTGGCATTACTGTTAAACATAATACCAAGGCAGAGAAACCTACTGACCCGACCAAAGATGCTAATGACTTTTTGGGGTGGTTCTATGGCGATCCCGCAGTAGAATTCGATTGGGATGCAAATGTAACTCAAAACTATGCTCTGGTGGCTCAGTGGCAGCCTGCTGTTGCTAAGTACGATGTAGAGTACTATGACGGCGAAACAAAGATCGGCACCGAGGAGCAGGTTTGGGAAAATCAACACCCGACGGCAGCAGGTATTGAGACCGCTAAGCCGCTTTATACTTTTGTTGGTTGGTATCTGACTTCCGCATTGGAAGGTGATCCTGTAGTTCTGAATACCGTAACTCCGGTTGAGGGTCTTAAACTCTATGGTAAGTGGACTAAGGCTTATGCTACATCGTATGATATGGAAGCATATGCAGTTAGCGATGGTGCTACATTAGAAACTCTGCTTTCCAATTTGGATGCTGCTGGCTATGCTTATACAAATGTTAACGGCATTGATAATGGTCATACTCATAACTACATCTATGATGGTATGAAGTATAAGACCAACGATGGTGATTTGTCCTTCAATGTTAATGCCGGCAAACTCGTTATCGTGAAAACAGGTAACTTGCCTGCAAATGCACTGACAATGTACATTAACGGTGAGGAAGATCCTACAGTATTCGTTGGTGCCAATGAAGCAGAAGAAACACATGTTAATAATTATTTCTATAGTGAAGCTGATGCTCTGTACCGTTTGGATATTCAAGCATCAAAAGGAACTTGTGTATTAAAGGCTGTTACCATAACTGATCCGTTTACTGTTACATTTGAAGCTAATGGTGGTGATGCTGTGGCTGCGTTAGAAGGTAAACCATCTATCACCCTTCCAGAGCCTACTAACGGCACAATGAATTTCAAAGGCTGGTATGACGCTGCAACCGAAGGAAATAAAATAGGTGATGCAGGAGAAGAATATACACCAACGGCTGATGTGACTATTTACGCACAATGGGAGGCTCAATCTACTATCAATACACTGAGTGATTTGAAAGTGAATGGTGAGACTGTATTAGGTTTTGCAGCAGATGAACATACTTACAGAATGGTATTACCTTATAAGAGTGCCCTTCCAATGATTACTTCTGCTACACCTACTAACGCAAACGCAAAAGTCGCTTTGTGGCCTATAGATGGTCCTGAATGGACAGACGAGTATGATGGTGGCTGCTATCGTCAGCAAGTAGTAGTGACTCCACAAGACCCAACTGCAGAAAAAGGCTATTACGATATTCGTATCACTTATGCTCCGAAAGATGGAGTAGCTATTATCTCGATTGCAGTTCCAAATGGTAATGGAAATGAGCAAACTATTGCAGCTGCGAATATAACCGGTTATATTGGAGGTACGGCAACTCAGAAGTTGCAAAGCGGCGGCACTAAGTTAGGTAGTAATGGTCATTATATCGGATTTACATTAGCAAATAGCGAGACCCTGAAGGAGGGTGATGTAATCCGTTTGAATGTTTCTGCAACTAATGGTGCATCCCACCTGACCTTATATCAGAATGCATCAGATGCTAACCCGGTAAAAGATATTGAGTGGGCAGCAACTACCGGAGTTAATCTCATTCCGCTTCCTGCTGAGGCTGCAGGTTTGAGTACCCTCTATATCTACAGAAAAACGGCTGTGTGTAATCCGAACCTGAGTGAGTTCACTATTTTGCGCCCGACGAATCCGATTCTGAAGGCAATCACGATTGATGGTCGTGACGGTGAGATTGATGAGGATAATAAGAAGGTAACAGTAGAATTGCCATTCTCGTCAAATGTCGCTTCTTTGGAAGTGGAGCCAACTATTGCATGGAATGCTCCTGCTGCAACTAATGCAATCGTTGTAAATGATGGTAGTGACTGGGTCGTTGGTGATAATACATATGTGCTAACAGATAAAGATGGCGACCAAACAACATATACCATCACTCTAACTAAAGCTGCGGCTTCTTCTGATGCTACATTGAAAACATTGACCATTAATGGAAATGCATTGACATTAGTGGATGGCGTGTACGAGTATGATTATGAATTGCCTTATGGTACAACTACTGCACCTATAGTGGTAGCAGAGGCAAATGACGCGAATGCAACAGCAGTGGTAACATCTGTATCGCTCACAGAGGCTGTTATCACAGTTACTGCTGAAAATGGCGCAACACAAGAATATGTAATCAATTTCACTGTTAGTCCTTGGCAGAATATCGTAATTTGGGATGGTTCTACAATGGACGCTGTGGCAGCGAGTCCAGACGCATCAGGTCTTACTTGGGAGGTAAATGGTTTTGGAGACATTGCTAATTACACTACTACTTGCGGCACTAAAACATATTCTAAGGTATTACCTTCTGGGGGTAGTGCTAGTGATAGTCGTAATTTCAAAATAGTTATTCCTGATGGCTATTTGGCTAAATTCTATATTGCATTTGCAAGTCATAGCGACGGAGGAGAATTAAGAGGAATGTCTATAGGTACGACTATAAATAAAAACTTAGATACATCTATCTATGGTGCAGAATGTAATACGCGTTCAGAAGCATTAGGAGGTACCTCAGTTATTGTGGGTGCAGGAACATATTATATAAATCCTATAGCTTCTATTGATTTCTGTGAGGTAAGCGTATTGCTACGCCCTGGATATATCCGTACGGGATTGACAGTTGGTTCTTTAGGTACTATCTGCTTGCCTTCAAATGTACCAGCAGGACAAGCTTTCGGTGCTACATTCTATAAACTCGTAGGTAAAGAACCACAATACGGCAAGATTGTCTTTGACGAAATCCTTTCTGGCGAATTAGAAAAAGGTAAACCTTACCTCTTCCAAGCACAAGGGGAGACACTCTATTGCTTCTATGGTACAGAGAGTGTGACGGACCCAGATGATACTGGCGCAATGAAGGGTACTTTTGTGGATATGAGGCTAACCGATTTGACCAATATCTACTATTTCGCACAGAAAGCACTGTGGTCTTGCGTAGATTTGACTTCATTGTCCGTTCCCGCGAACCGTGCATATGTAAAGATGGATGAGATGCCTGCTATCACAGAGTCCAATCCGGCTCCTGGTGTTCGTCGTATCACTTTAGGTGTGAACGGACAACAAGTAGCAACAGGCGTTGACCAAGTACAAGGTGACGGAGTTCCTACTAAAATGATTATTAATGGTCAACTCTTTATCCTCCGTGGTGAAAAGATGTATGACGCACAAGGTAAATTAGTAAAATAATAAATATGGAAAAGAAAATGTATAACAAACCAGAAGTAGAAATTGTAGAGGTACAAGGGGGTAATGTAATGCTCAGCGTATCAGTAAACGGCGGTGGTGGTGGCGGTGTAGCTCAAGCCCCTGCCAAAAGAGGAGTGGAGTGATTAAGCCTCAGTGCTTGTAACAAAAACGAAGGGAGTTGCTAATACATGCGGCTCCTTTCGTTTGTTTTGTGGTTGCCACTACGAATCTGTGATTTGTTCTTTGACATAGATGACTTGTTGTCCTGTAGGGTTGGTCATATAGAGGGTATTGTGTGGTCGCGATGTGGTCGTGATGAGGTCACGATGTGGTGGTGGGATTGAAGTGTTTCTCTTTGCTTCAACCTCTGTCTCGCTTACGAGAGACATACAAGAGAACTAAGGTTTAAATGGTCTAACATCTGCGTAAGAGACGCGTAACATATGCTGTTTTTGCAACTTGCAAACATCCTCCACCGTTCGCATCTCGTTCGCATCCTGAACATCACCGAAGGGTGCATTTAACAAACATTTTGCGATTTTACGCATATTTGCTGAAAAACATTTTGCGATTTTACGCATATTTGCCAAAAAACATTTTGCGATTTCAAAAAAAAAGAGCGGCTCGGATGAGTCGCTCTCGTTATTGAAGATTGTTTGTAAATTATTCTGCCGCTGGAGCCTCTGCAGGCATATCAGCTGGCATTTCTGCTGGCATATCTGTTTGTGGAGCAGCTACTTCCTCCACTTGAACAGCAGATTGCTCTACGCTGCTTTGTCCTGCGTTGAATCCAACTGCTGCGATAGCTAATACAACAATAGCGATGATGAGAGTCCATGTGGCTTTCTCTAAGAAGTCAGCTGTTTTAGGAGCACCCATCACTTGATTGCCTCCGGCAAAACCATTGGCTAATCCACCACCTTTGCTATTCTGCACCAATACGAGCAGAGTGAGCAAAACAGCGGCGATAACGATTAAGATAGTAATAAAAATGTACATAATATTCTGATATTTAATTATTTTAGCGTATATTAGCAGCCATGTATCTCATTATTACACATGATTGCGACTGCAAAAGTAGTGCTTTTTTTTGATATATGCAAATATTTTTCAATAATTTACGCAAAATGCGTGTAAATATGCTTTGTTTACCACCTTGCGACGGAGTCGTTGTATATATTCTCCGCTATTTCTGTGATCATGATAGTACATAGTTCGTCCTGGACATCGGATAACATTCTGCTGGCGTCAAAAGTTTGTGAAGCGGTATATGTTCGTTCGAAAGACTCTTCGGGTTTGATATTATTGGTAAATCGCACATTGACGCGTATAGTGAGTTTGCTCTCGGAAGCATAACTATCAACCGAGATGGCACCTTGTGAGATATCGTATCCAATAATTTCTCCTTCGAGTTCGAGGTCTCCTCCTTTGCGTAGTATTTGTAGTCTTGTTTGTCTCTGGAAGAGGTCTCTAATGCCTTCTGAGAGGTTGTTGCTGAGGGTAGGGTTGACCATGGCAGCATTATTGGGGAAATCAGCAATAGCAATGGAGTGGGTGGTTTGATAGTCAATATTGGCGCCATTGAACTTATAGCTGATTGCGCATCCTGTGAGTGTGAATGCTATGGCAGCGAGGAGGATGAATGTGCAGTTTTTCATAATCCGTATTCTTTTATTTTGCGGTAGAGGGTGCGTTCGCTGATGCCAAGTTTGCTGGCAGCGTCTTTGCGATTGCCACCGCACTCTTTGAGTGTGCGCTGTATGAGGTCAAGTTGCGCATCTTTGATGTTAGTAGGAGTGGCGATGGGTTCGCTATATGTATCTTCTACGATAGGGGTGTTTGGTTCGTCGGTGATGCCCTCCACTTCTTCCCATTCGTCCTGTGTGGTAGGTGCTTGGATGAAGGTGTGGGTGCTATGTTCGCTTGGTAGTTCGATAGGTGTGTTATTAGCTATTTGCTGTTTGAGTTCACGCAGTTCTTTTTGCGTCTGCATGAGCATATTGTATAGCATACCTATCTCATTGGAATAGTCTTTGACTTCCTGTTGTGTCTTGGTGCGTAAAGCTAATCCATGCTGTTGTTCTTCTTGTGGTAGGTATCGTTTGAGTGTTTCTGCATTGATTTGGTGGTCCATCTCGATGACCGATATTTGCTCTGCTATATTTTTGAGTTGGCGTATATTGCCTCTCCAGTATGCATTTTTGAGCAATTGTGTAGCCTCTTCGTTGAGCGAGAGTGGTGGCATTTGGTATTTATTGCAGAAATCGACTGCGAATTTACGGAAGAGCATAGGAATATCTTCTCTTCTATCTCTGAGTGCGGGTACGCGTATCTCTACGGTATTGAGTCGGTAGTAGAGGTCTTCTCTGAATCGTCCATCTTCGATGGCTTTTTTCATATCGAGGTTGGTGGCAGCTACAACTCGTACATTGGTCTTTTGCACTTTATTGGAACCCATTCGTATGAATTCTCCTGTCTCGAGTACGCGTAGTAGTCGTACTTGTGTTTGCATAGGCAGTTCGCCCACTTCGTCCAGGAAGAGTGTGCCTCCATCAGCTATCTCGAAGTATCCTTGGTGCTCTGCTTTGGCATCTGTGAAGGCTCCTTTCTCGTGTCCGAAAAGTTCGCTATCGATGGTTCCTTCAGGTATAGCACCGCAGTTGATGGCGAAGTATTTGCCGTGTTTGCGTGCGGAGTAGTTGTGTATTATTTTAGGGAAGTGTTCTTTACCGACGCCTGATTCGCCCGTGACGAGTACGCTGAGGTCGGTGCGTGCTACTTGCACGGCGATCTCAATAGCGCGATGTAGGTTGGGGTTGGTTCCGATGATGCCAAATCGCTGTTTGATGGCTAATAAGTCTTGTTGATTCATAATGGAGCATGACAAAATGTCATGCAAAGGTAGTAAAAAAAGTTTGAAAGTTGAAAGTGTAAAGTCTAAAGATTGTGTTTTTGGGGTAAAAAAGTTATTTTTTTTGAATATTCTTCGTGTGCGCTTGTGTATATAAGATTTTTTTTGTATCTTTGCCGTCGCTATTGGTGTGTGGTTGAAGTACAGAGTAGTGAGTAGTGAGTATTGAGTACAGAGTAGTGAGTAGTGAGTACGGAGTATTGAGTATAGAGTAACTGCTAATTGAGATACAATATAAATACTATGCAAAAATATTTTTCTATTTTACTAATTTGCTTTGTTGCGCTGACAGGATGCGTGACGCAGAAGCAAATGACTTATATGAGCAATGCTGATGCCAGTTTTGCTGATTCAATCAATTCGAGTTTTTCTACGCGCACAGAGGCGCTTATCCGTCCGGGTGATGCGTTGACTATTTTTGTATCCGCTTTGGATCAAGAGGCTGTAGTGCCTTATAATCTTCCTACGGTGGCTTTTGCCGCTCCTGGCGCTACTCAAGTGCAGACAACGCCTATGCTGCAGTATTATATTGTGGATGAGGCGGGTGATGTGGAGTTGCCAGTGTTGGGTAAGATACATGTGGCAGGTCTTCGTAGAACGCAGATAGAGGAGTTGGTGAAGAGTAAATTGGTGGCGCAAGTGGTTAATCCAATGGTGCGTGTGAACTTGATTGGTGCGAAAGTGTCTGTTTTGGGTGAGGTGAATCGTCCGGGACATGTATCGTTGGGTAATGGTCGCTTGACTATCTTAGACGCTTTGGCAGCTGCGGGTGACTTGACGGTGTATGGTCGTCGTGATAATGTGATGATTACCCGTGAAGTGGATGGTAAATTGCAGATTGCGCGTCTCAACCTCCGCGATGCTAATCTATACACATCGCCTTACTATTATTTGCAGCAGAATGATGTGATATATGTATCGCCAAACAAGGTGCGTGCTATTAGTAGTGCGAATGCAGGTTTGTGGTTGTCGATGGTTTCAACCGTAGCGTCTGCTGCAACGGTTATCGTGACAGTGGTTAATGTGGCGGGACAGAATTGATTTTAGATTTTAGAATTTAGATTTTAGATTGCAAATTTTAGATTTTATTGTTTAGAATATGGATCAGAATAGTAACGATATTGATGTTCGTAAGATAATACGAGTAGTGTTGGAACACTGGTGGTGGTTTGTAGTAGGTGTGGCAGTGTGCTTGCTTGTGGGTGTAGTGCATTATTTGCGCAAGACGCCTAAATGGACTACAGAAGCCAGTATTGTGCTTCGTCAGAAAGAAGGTATGGGTGGGCAGATGGAGGCTTTTGCCTTATTAGGTCTATCGGGAAACCAAGCAGCTGAGGATGAAGTGGTGGTGCTCTCATCGCGTGGGTTGGTGAGTCAGTCTATTGATGCACTCAATCTATGGGATGCATCGTTTGTGAAGAGTGGTTTGCGTTGGTATGGCGAGTTCCCTAAGCCAGCGATGACGATTGAGTATATCAATTTGACGGAGAAGGCGGCTATGGAGCCATTTACGGTGACTGTTTCGGTGACGAAGAATGGTTATCGTGTGCAGACGAAGCGCGGTTTTTTCCATCGCTCAAGCACTCGCGTGGCTGACCTTGCGCAACCTATAGAGACCGAGGTGGGTACTATTCGTATTCATGCCAATAGACCATTGAGCGCAGACACTACTTACCGCGTAGCACATGCACGCAAGGAGATAGTAGTGGAGCAGTATAGAAATAATCTGCAGGTTTCGCAGCACAAGAAGGAGTCGAATATTATTTATCTCTCTACCACTTCTACTGTGCCAGAGCGCGATAGGGCCTTCCTCTATCAACTGATAGAGCAATACAATATGAATGCTGTGGTGGATAAGAATATGATAGCTACCAATACGGCATCGTTTATTGATGAGCGATTGAATATCATCACTGCAGAATTAGTGGCAGCCGAAGAGGCTGTTTCGGCGTATAAGATGCAGAATAATATCGCAGATATCACTACGCAAGCGCAGTTATTCCTTGAGGCGAGCAGCAAAGAGCAGCAAGCGATGGCAGAGGTGGAGACACAACTGAGTTTGGTGGATTATATTGATGAGTTCTTGCGTGATGAGACGAAGCGTCATAATCTCATTCCATCGAATATAGGTATCACGGATGAGTCTATTGCAGAGGGCTTGGCGGAGTATAATGCATTGCAGTTGCAGCGTATGCGTATTCAGCGTACGGCAACGGAGGACAACCCTGTTATAGAGCAGATGAATGCTCAATTGCTATCCATGCGTCAAAATATCATCGCCACGATTGCTTCGGTGCGTGAGAGTCTGCTTATTCGTCAGCGCGGACTGATGGCGCAGGATACGAAATTCAATAAGCGTATCAAGGATGCGCCTGCTCAGGAACGCGAGTATATCCGTGTACTGCGTCAGCAGAAGATTAAAGAGGGATTGTATCTCTTCCTTTATGAGAAGCGTGAGGAGAATGCGTTGATGTTGGCTGCAACGGCTATGCCTGCAAAGGTGTTGGATGTGCCACAGAGAGATTTGAAGAGTCAGAATCCAAAGATGAAGATGCTTATACTATTGTGTCTTTTCTTAGGTATTGCTATTCCTGCTGGTATATTATATCTCTATATGCTCTTTAATGATAAGATTGATGATGCGAAGGAGTTTGAGAAGCGTATTAAGGCACCGATGTTAGGTCAGTTGGTTCAGAACTCCCGCAATGCGCATATTGCTATTCGCGAAGGAGAGACTTCTGTATCGGCAGAGCTTTTCCGTCTTATCCGTACTAATCTGCGATTTATGTTGCCTTCTGATGTGCAATCACCTGTTATATTGGTGACTTCTTGTATTAATGGCGATGGTAAATCCTATGTATCGAGTAATATAGCACTCTCGTTGGCTATCTTGGGTAAGAAAGTAGCATTGGTGGGATTGGATATACGCAAACCAATGCTTGCGCAGTATTTCAATTTGAGCAATAAGGGTCATTTGACTGATTATTTGGCAGAACCAGATGTGCAGTTGGATGATATTATTGTGCCAAGTGGCGAGCATGAGAACTTAGACTTGCTGCCATGTGGTGTAATACCTCCTAATCCATCGGAGTTGTTACAAACATCGCGTTTGGAGGAGTTGTTTGTTGCGCTGCGTGAGCGATATGATTATGTGATAGTAGATACGGCCCCAGTGGCATTGGTGAGCGATACTTATTTATTGGATAGAATAGCCGACATGACTATCTTCGTTTGCCGCTATAAATACACACCATCTGAGATGATTAATTATGTGAACTCGGTGGTGGAGCAGAAGCGTATGAAGAATGTGGCTTGTGTGCTTAATGCCGTTAAGGGTGCGCAGGCTGGTTATGGATACGGGTATGGTTATGGCAATCAAAACGAGAAATAAAAGCATATGATTGTTTGCGTAGCAGAGAAACCATCGGTTGGTGAATATATCGCTCGCGTGCTGGGCGCTAACCAACGCAAGAATGGTTATTTCGAGGGAAATGGTTATCAAGTAACTTGGACCTTCGGTCATCTCTGTGCGTTGTATGAACCGCAAGAGTATAGCGAGCAGTGGAAGGGTTGGAATCTCAGTGCACTGCCTATGATTCCTTCTCGCTTCTCTATCAAGGTGCATGGCGATGAGGGTGTACACAAGCAATTCAATGTTATCAAGGCGCTTATTTCTGGGGCTGATGAGGTGATTAACTGCGGTGATGCCGGGCAAGAGGGAGAATTGATACAACGCTGGGTGTATCAGAAAGCAGGTTGTAAATGTCCTGTGAAGCGTTTATGGGTTAGTTCGCTCACCGAAGATGCAATCCGAGAGGGATTTGCGCAACTCAAAGATCAATCCGAGTACCAGCATTTATACGAAGCAGGATTGATGCGCGCGATAGGTGACTGGTTATTGGGTATGAATGCCACGCGCGCGTATACTATAAGGTACGCGAAGGGAACAGGGCGTAATAGGTCTGTGTTGTCCGTAGGGCGTGTGCAGACGCCTACCTTGGCGCTGGTGGTGAAGCGACAAGCAGAAATAGAGCATTTCGTGCCACGCACATATTGGGAACTGAAAACGAAATATAGAGACACGCTTTTCAGTGCGCAGATACCTGTGGAGGAAGGAGAGTATGCTATCACTTCGCAGCAGCAAGGAGATGAATTGGTGAATGCTATCAAGGATTTGCCCTTGCTGATTACTTCGGTGGAGAAGAAAAAAGGATTGGAGTTTGCACCTAAGTTGTACGACCTGACTTCATTACAGGTGGACTGCAATAAGAAATTCGGTTTTTCCGCAGATCAGACATTACAATTGATACAGTCGCTCTATGAGAAGAGGGTGACTACTTATCCGCGTGTGGATACCACCTATCTGAGTGATGATATATATCCGAAGGTGCCTGCTACCTTGGCGGGTATTAAGGATTTCTATCCCCAAGTGACGCCGCTCTTGCCTTTGAAGGCGGATGGAAAGAAAGGAGCAGGTTCGCTGCCTAAATCCAAGAAGGTATTCGATAATAAGAAAGTAACAGATCACCATGCTATTATTCCGACAGGTATGCGCCCCGATGCGCTCACAGCAGATGAGCGCAAGGTGTATGACCTCGTGGCACTGCATTTCATTGCGGCTTTCTATCCCGAATGTGAAGTGAGTAATACCACTGTGCTGGCAAAGGCAGGTGAGGTAGATTTTCGTGTGACGGGTAGGGAAGTGCTCAAACAGGGATGGAGAGAGGTGTTTGAGAAGGGACAAAGTGACAAAGGACCAAGTACTAAGGAGGATAATGCGGAAGGCGAAGAGGCGGAGGAAACAAAGAGCCTTCCTACATTCACAAAGGGTGAATCGGGTCCGCATGAACCTATCTTGAAAGAGAAGACAACGACGCCACCGAAATACTATACGGAAGCAACGCTCTTGCGTGCGATGGAGACAGCGGGAAAGACGGTGGAAGATGAGGAATTGCGTGATGCGATGAAAGAGAATGGTATAGGTCGTCCTTCTACACGCGCCTCTATTATTGAGAAACTCTATCAGCGTAAGTATATACAGAAACAAGGTAAGTCCATTCGCGCTACGGAAGTGGGAATAGAATTGATACATACGATAATCTCACCACTGCTCAAGTCGGCTGAGTTGACGGGATTATGGGAGAAGAAACTGCGTGAGATAGAGCGTGGACAGTACACTGCGCAGCAGTTCTTGGATGAATTGAAGCAGATGACAAGTGGTGTGGTACGCGATGTGAAAATGAATAAAGCAGGTATGCTTTGCCCTGTTTGCCGTAAGGGAATAATTATCCGCGGTAATACCCGTTATGGTTGTTCCAGATGGCGCGAGGGCTGTGGTTATGCTGAACCATTTGAGTAAAAAAACGCAAAATGTGAAAAAATTGTGACTTTCCGTCAATTATTACACATTGTGACATAAAAAAAGTTGTATCTTTGCGCCGTGAATTGAATTAACCATTTTAACAATTAATATAAACACAAACAAATTCTTTTATGAAACTGAATTTAGGTGTATTCCGCGCTATGTTTCTGTCGGCCTTCCTGATGGTGGGAATGGCTCTGCAGGCTCGTGTAGTGAGCGGAGTAGTGAAGGACCCAACAGGTGAGACAATTATCTCTGCTTCGGTCGTGGTAAAAGGTACCTCTATTGGTACAGTGACAGATTTTGATGGTAACTACTCGTTAGATGTGCCAGATGATGCCAAAGTGCTTGTATTCTCATACATCGGTATGCAGACACAAGAGGTGACAATCACTGGTAGTGTACACAATGTAGTGCTGAAGGAGAATTCCGAGGTGCTTGAGGAAGTGGTGGTTACTGGTTATGGTACAACTAAGAAGCGCGATGTGGTTACTTCGGTAGCTTCTGTGAGCGCAGAGCAGTTGAAGGATATTCCTGTTGTATCTGCAGCAGAAGCATTGCAAGGTAAGATGGCGGGTGTGTCTGTTACTACCACAGAGGGTAGTCCGGACGCGGATGTGAAGATTCGTGTGCGTGGTGGTACCTCATTGACACAATCCAATGATCCATTGTATATCGTGGATGGTTTCCCTGTCTCTTCTATTTCGGATATTGCTCCAACCGATATTCAGTCTATGGATGTATTGAAGGATGCTGCGGCTACTGCTATCTACGGTGCGCAAGGTGCAAACGGTGTAATCATCATCACCACCAAGGATGCCGATACAGATAGCGAGGACAAGATGACTTTCAATGTAAGTTATACTGGATTCGTAGGATGGAAGAGTATTGCTAAGAAATACGATGTGATGGATCCAGAAGATTTCGCATTGATGCAATACGAGTGGGCATATCACAAAGATAACACATTGTCTGCAATGCGCAGCAATTTCTATGCATATTTTGATAAGCTCTATAATGACACGAAATACAAAGAACCAAACGAGATAGAGAATTCTACTATTTCAGATATCTTGGCTGAGTATGCTGATGCCAGCAAGCATGAGTTTATTGATTGGCAAGATAATACATTCGGTCGTACAGGATTCAACTCTAACCAGTCTGTTAGTGTGAGTGGTGGTAATAAGAAGGCTAACTTCACATTATCATACAACCGCATTGATGATAAGGCTATTATGGAGCAATCGAACTATGTTCGTAATAATATCTCTGGTAAGGCTAAGTTCAAGCCATTTAAGAATTTCACGATTGGCTTCACCACTCGTTTCACCAATACAGAGGTGCTTGGTTCGGGTTCGAACGCTATTAAGGATAATGGAACCTCTACTGAGTCTCGCTTGCGTAACTGTGTGGTATATACTCCTACTACCTTGCTCTCAAAGAATGATGGTTCATTGGAGGAAGAGGATGAGACATTTGGTTCACTCTATGACCCTCTGACTACTATCCGTGATAACTATAAACTCAAGATGGATAAGAAATGGAATATCCAGGGTTATATGAGTTATAAGTTTGCTAAGCA
>CALATT010000128.1 GCA_937891905.1 uncultured Bacteroidales bacterium
CCCTTTGCGTTAGTAGTATAAGGAGTAGAAGGTACAGAACCAGAGTAGATAGAGGTACAACCTGTAGCGTTTGCTACTATCTCACGGTCACCAAAGAGTTGGCTGATGAGTTTGAGGTATGGTGTCTCACCGCAACCAGAGCAAGCTCCAGAGAACTCAAAGAGAGGAGTAGCGAACTGGCTATTCTTCACATTCGCAGCTATATCCACTTTATCTTGCTTGCTGGTTACTTTCTCTGCACAGTAGTTCCAGTTGTCAGCCTCAGCGAGTTGTGACTCGAGTGATACCATCTGCAATGCTTTACCTTGCTTTGGATTACCTGGACATACATCTACACAGTTGCCACAACCAAGGCAGTCCATCACACCCACTTGGATGCGGAAATGCATACCCTTGAGTGCTGCTGGTGCTTTCATCTCGCGTGTAGCGGCACCGTTAAGTCCCTTCACTTCCTCTTCGTCCATTACGAATGGGCGGATACAAGCGTGAGGACATACATATGCACACTTATTACACTCAATACAGTTATCAGCAGTCCATACTGGTACGAAAGCAGATACACCGCGCTTCTCGTACTTAGCTGTACCTGCTGGCCATGTACCATCTTCGATACCTTTGAAAGCGCTTACTGGGAGCAAGTCGCCATCTTGTCCATTGATAGGACGAACCACCTTGGTGATGAACTCTGGTTCATTCTCAGTATTGAGTGTGGAGTCTTCAGTAGTGAGACTTGACCAAGCTGGGTCAATTTCGAGTTTCTGATACTCACCACCGCGGTCCACAGCAGCGTAGTTCTTATTAACGATATCCTCGCCCTTCTTGCCGTAAGATTTCACGATGAAGTGCTTCATCTCCTCTACTGCTTTCTCTACTGGGATAACCTCAGTAATACGGAAGAATGCAGACTGGAGAATAGTATTGGTACGGTTGCCCAAACCAATCTCTTGTGCAATCTTGGTAGCGTTGATATAATATACATTAATATTATTATCTGCGAAGTATTTCTTTATTTTGTTAGGCAAGTTTTTCGCAAGCTCCTCTCCCTCCCAAATTGTATTAAGGAGGAAAGTACCATTCTTCTGCAATCCGCGTGTTACATCATACATCTGCAAGTATGCCTGTACATGGCAAGCTACGAAGTTAGGTGTAGTAACGAGGTAGGTAGAATGGATTGGTTCGTCACCGAAACGGAGGTGTGAACAAGTGAAACCACCTGACTTCTTAGAGTCGTAGCTGAAGTATGCTTGGCAGTACTTATTGGTGGTGTCACCGATAATTTTTACAGAGTTCTTATTAGCACCTACTGTACCATCAGCACCCAATCCGTAGAACTTAGCTTGGAAGAGTGAAGCGTCACCCATTGCTATCTCTTCGCCTACAGGGAGTGAAGTGAAGGTGATATCATCGTTGATACCCACGGTGAAGTGGTTCTTAGGTTGTGGCAAAGCAAGGTTCTCAAATACAGCGAGCATTTGTGCTGGAGTGGTATCGTTAGAACCGAGACCATAGCGGCCACCTACTACGAGGATATCCTTCATACCGAGTTCGTCGAGTGCATCCTTTACATCGAGGTATAATGGTTCGCCATTAGCACCTGGTTCTTTGGTACGGTCAAGCACGCAGATACGCTTTACAGAAGCAGGAATAGCCTCTTTGAGGTACTTAAGACTGAATGGGCGATAGAGGTGTACATTGATCATACCCACTTTCTTACCCTTCGCCATCTCATAGTCAACTGTCTCGCGGATAGCCTCGCATGCAGAACCCATACAAATGATGATATTCTCTGCATCAGCAGCACCATAGTAGTTGAATGGGCGGTACTCGCGACCAGTGATCTTAGAGATCTCCTTCATGTAATCGCTTACGATATCTGCTACCTCATTGTAATATGGGTTGCAGCTCTCGCGGTGTGCAAAGAAGACATCTGGGTTCTCAGCCATACCTTTCATAACAGGTTTCATAGGCGTGAGTGCTCTCTCACGGAACTCTTGCAAAGCTTTGTAGTCCACGAGTGGGCGCAAGTCCTCCATATCGATTGCTTCTACTTTCTGATACTCGTGAGAAGTACGGAAGCCATCGAAGAAGTTGAGGAAAGGTACGCGGCTCTTGATGGTAGCCAAGTGTGCTACACCTGAAAGGTCCATCACTTCTTGTACCGACGCCTCAGCCAACATTGCAAATCCTGTTTGACGGCATGCCATCACATCTTGGTGGTCACCGAAGATACAAAGCACATGGCTTGCGAGCGTACGCGCAGAAACATGGAATACAGATGGGATTAACTCACCTGCAATCTTGTACATGTTAGGAATCATGAGCAATAATCCCTGTGAAGCGGTAAAGGTGGTGGTGAGTGCACCAGCGTTGAGTGCTCCGTGTACAGCACCCGCTGCACCCGCCTCAGACTGCATTTCTTGTACTAATACCGTTTCTCCAAATAAGTTCTTACGCCCTGCAGCAGCCCATTCGTCCACATTCTCTGCCATAGGAGAAGAGGGCGTGATAGGATAGATAGCAGCCACTTCGGTAAACATGTATGCTACATGTGCCGCAGCAGCATTACCATCACAAGTGATAAACTTTTTTTCTTTCATCTTTTTTGTAAATTAAAATTGTACTTATGTTAGTATTGTAATAAATCAATATAAGAATCCTAATAGCCAAAGTGGAATCATATTTCCCCTACCCGTTTCAAGTGTACCAATGGCTGTAGGACGAATAGTATCGCGTTGTGGTGTAGTTTCACGCACATCAAAATAGTACTTACCATCTACAATAAACATCGCACTACGCTCGGTAGCATTGAGTTTATGCGAACCATGCACACATGCATAGAAGCATGTTTCATACAACTCTTGCTTGGTCAACTCACGCGTAGCCAGCATTTGTGCCAAGTTCGTATTTTGCATGAAGACCTTGGATGGCTTCATTGGGAAATTCTTATTCTCAAGGTATAGCAAGTTGATGAGTCGTGAGTCCTTGAGGTACTTAATATAGTTCATCGTGGTAGCACGACTGAGTTTAATTTCCTCCGCAATGCTACTCACATTGAGTGCGCATGGCGCTTCGCGCATCATGATATACAATAATTTGCGCAACTTATTCAAGCATGCTACATCAATCTGCTTTATCATGAGCACATCTACTTCCAATTGCGTATTCATTGTCTTGAGCAACTCTACCTCAAAACTCTTACTCTCCAAATAGCTGGGGTAATAACCATGGTGTAAATAAGCCTCAAAGAAATCAAGCGGCTTCACTTGCTCGCATATCTCGCGCGAGATGGAAGCGTGGTGCTGTATTATTTCCTCCAGGGTATATGACCTAAAATGGCGCTTGGTTTGAATACACAAATACTCTCTGAATGAAAAACCACGCAGATTGTATGTTTTGATAATCTCTCCTATATCGTGGTTATCATCCTCTAGCGGCATCACAGGCGTGGCGCAGAAGACGATATGCAACTTCTTATATTTGGTATAGCACCGTCTCAGTTCCTTCGACCAATTTGGATATTTAAACAATTGGTCTAAGAATAGATACTCTCCTCCGGCCTTCACAAACTGCCCAGCCAATTCCACTAAGGTATGCTCTGCAAAGTAAAAATCATTCATACTTACATACAAGCATGGGCGTATTGGCTTGGATGGCTTTCTCTTGCGCTTAGCATCGATATCCGCCACTAAGCTTCTTTCCCACTCTTGCTCTATCTCCTTCGCACAAGTAAGCAGGAAGTCTGTCTTCCCAACCCCTCGTCCTCCTTTGATAGCGATAAGGCGATCATTCCAATCCACCTCGTCCATCAACTGCCTACGAATAGGCATAAAAGAGTGCTCTACCAAGAAATCATGAATCTTAAAAAATGCGTCCAACATGGTTTTATATGTATTTTTAAGTATTTTTTCTATTCAGCGTGCAAAGGTACAACTTTTTTTTGGATTTTGCAATATTTACTTTACATTTTTTTACAAAAAAATGAGGGACTACGCAAATAGTCCCTCAAAAATTAGCATTTTCGTGCTTTATTAGAGGCTGATAGCGCCGCTTGGGCATACATCAGCGCATGTTCCACACTCGGTGCATACATCTGGATCAATAGAATAGATTTCACCTTCTGAAATTGCGCCCATTGGGCATTCATCGATACAGGTACCGCATGCGATACAATCTGTTGAAATTTTGTAAGCCATGATTGTAATTATTTTAAGTTTTACATTTAGATTTCTCGAATTTTAGTTTCCTAACGCTTGCTTCACAGGAGTGAATGCGACCGCAAAATTACTGCTTTTTTTTCGTATATGCAAGAAAGAAATGTATTTTTTATCATTTTTTCTTTTTTACAGAGGCCAAAGCCGCCATTAGCTTGGCATTTGGACTGGTAGCACCCGTACCTGTCAATCCTTTTCGCTTGGCATATGTAGTCCAATCTTTCGCTCCACCTGCTGGCGAGAAAGGAAGCCCTAACTGCAAGAAATGACAGTATGCAATCGCCAAGGCATCCGTCGCATCTAATTTCTTGGGCATCTGCTCATCTGGTATATGCAAGAATCGTTGTAACATATCCGCCACTTGCTCTTTGGTACTATGCCCATTGCCCGTGATAGCCATTTTGATTTTCATAGGCGAATACTCATATATTGGCACATCTTTGCTCAGCGCAGCTGCTATTGCCACTCCCTGCGCATGAACAATTTTAATCATCGTTTGGGGATTTTTATCTACGAATTGTGTCTCTATACTCAAGCATGAAGGATGGTATGTATCAATAAGTTCTTGCAAGAAAAAAAACTCCTTTTGCAAGCGAGGGTATTGCCCTTCCATTTTATGCACATCAAGCACACCAAAGTCCAGTATATCAACCTGTTGACCTACAGTATGAAGCACAGCATACCCCATAAAAAGTGTACCTGGATCAACTCCCAAAATAATATGTTCATTGCGCACTTTGTCCTGCATACACACGGCTGTTCTTATTCTTCATTTTGATTATCCTTCTCATGTGTTCGCACAAATCCACGAGCGATAATCACAATAGCCCCCGCTATTAACACATAATCTCCGTATGGCTCTACTTTACATAGATTCATAATAGCCCCCGCTATTAAAATAGCCATACCTATTATTAATACATAATGTGATTTTCTCATATTAAATAACAATTAGTCTTCATCCACTAAATAAATATCTTCGTTCGCGTTATGCATATAATACTGCTCGCGCGCGAAACGCTCCAAACTATCGGGGTGACTGAGCGATTGAATCTCTCTTCGCACTTTCTCCGTTTCCTCAAGATACGCATCACGCTGTTCTTCTAAATGGCGGATTTCTTTGCCTCGTTGCACAAAACGCACCATGCTTTGATCACCAACGAAGATATAGATAACACCAAAAACAAGTAGTGTGATAATATATTTACCCCATTTCTTTAACTGTATGTACTCCCAAATTTTAGAAAAACTCATTGGTTATGCGCTCATTTTATAAAATCGAGTGCAAAGTTACACTTTTTTTTGGAAGAATGCAAATTTTTTTGTACTTTTGTAGCCGATTTTATCATTTAGGTATGAAAGCACGAATTATTCTATACCTTCTTTTTTTGATTGCACCCTATAGTATCGGGGCTACACGCATTCATATAAGCGACCCAAACACATGGAGCGCACAAGAACTCGCGCCATATATTGGACAAACGATTATTTTTGATGTGCCTATTGTGGTATGCTCAAATGCGAATGGCAGTTATACCGTATCTCCGCGCCGTTTTTACACCCCTACAAACCAAGCCTATCCGCGTTCATCTGCCTATACATCTATCATGACGCTAAACTCAACTGCTTCCATGCTATTAGAAGGAGTAGATGGTTATCACAGATGTGGCGAGAAGATTTACAACTTGTGTGTGCGTGTAAACAGCACTTCCAAATTAACATGGGTGAGCGGAGAATGGCGTGGTAATAGCAGAAAAGACTTAGAGCAAGCAAGTGTACGCCAAATGGTTAATATTGAGGACTGTGAAGATTGTTTATTAGTCTGCACCGCAAACCTAGAGTACTACCTTGCCGCCAATACTGGTTCGGGAAGTATGGGACCAAGCAGTTATAGCGAGCATCAGATACAACGCACCAAAGTGAACAAAGCACTTAGTTTTATCAACGCCGATGTATATGGTTTGGTAGAGATTGAGAGCGGACAAGTGGCGCTTGAGGAGATAGCAAAAGACCTAAATGCTAAACTGCCAAAACGCAATTACACATACATCAATGACAATAGCAGTCCTAATGGCACCTACACAAAAGCAGGTTTCATCTACGATGCTAATATATTAGAGCCTATCGGCAAACTGCAAGAGAACGACACCAAGGTAGAGAATAGAAAGAAGATGATTTGCTTTAGAGAGAAAGCCACCGGAGAACGCTTTATTCTATCCGTCAACCACTTCAAGGCTAAATCAGGCAACGGCGGTGGTCCCGACTCCAATCAAGGAGACGGACAAGGTTCGTTTAACGCCACTCGCGTAGAAGAAGCACAATCTGTTGTAGACCAATACAAACGCTACGCATCTGCACTCAAAGAGAAAGATATACTCATCGTAGGTGACTTAAATGCTTATGCTAAAGAAGACCCTATCACACGCCTTGCCAGCGCAGGAATGATTGACCTTCATCGCGCATTCCACGCAGATAGCAGTTATAGTTATATGTTCGGAGGATTGGCAGGATACTTAGACCATGCTATCAGTAACAACACCTTATTTCCGCAAGTGACTGGCGCCGCTGGAGTACATATCAACTCAGACGAGGATGATTATTACACCTATGACAAGTCTGGCGACCGCTCTATGTTTCGCTACTCAGACCATGATCCTGTAGTGATCGGATTGCGGTTAGATAGCACACTCAGTTATGACCCTACACCAAGCATCAACAGCAACGAAATACTCACAGGAGAGACAAACACACTTACTATATACAACGCGGTACAAGGCGAGAAGAAAGGATACTACGCCATCTACAACACTAGCGGATGGCTCATTGAACGCAAAGAGATAATTGATACACAGCAACAAATAGAGACGCCGCTCACACCTGGCATATACATCATTCATATCTACTACAACACGCAGATATACACCCGAAAAGTGATTGTACGATAAATGGATCTATTCTCTCAAATAGAAGCACCCGAACGGGAAGAGTTACTACAACTACGCAAAGAGTTGGAGGAAAATAACTATAAGTACTATGTACTTAATCAACCCTCCATGTCCGATCAGGAATTCGACGCCAAAATGCATCGCCTCCAGGACTTAGAAACTCGTTTCCCTGATATGTTTGACCAAAAATCACCTACACAACATGTGGGTTCAGACCTTACTGCAAAAACAAAAGGAAAAGGATTTGAAACCGTCAAACATAAATACCCCATGCTATCCCTTGCCAATAGTTACTCACGCGAGGAGATTGAGAACTGGGTACGCAAACTCCCGCAAGATGCCGAAATAGTCTGCGAACTCAAATATGACGGTTTATCTATCTCACTTTGGTACGAACAAGGACGATTAGTAAAAGCACTCACTCGAGGAGACGGACAACAAGGAGACAATGTAATTGATAATATTAAAACAATCCCTTCTATTCCATGGCAAATTAGCGGAGAGAACATACCTAATGAATTTGAATTACGCGGCGAAGTATTGCTCTCTTGGGAACGCTTTGAGCAGCTCAACAAAGAGCGCGAGGCACAAGAAGAACCACTCTTCGCCAATCCACGCAACGCAGCCAGTGGTACACTCAAACTGCAAGACCCACGCGAGGTGGCAAGACGCGGATTAGATGCTTACTTATACTATATACTAGGCGAGCAACTACCTGGTGAAACGCATTATGAACGACTAACACAGGCCAAGCAATGGGGATTCCAAGTAAGCAATGCCGTGAAGATTTGCCACAATGTAGACGAAGTGATGGCTTATATCGCTTATTGGGATAGTGAGCGTAAAAACCTACCCGTTGCTACCGACGGCATTGTACTCAAAGTCAACAATATACTGCAGCAAAACGCATTGGGATACACCGCCAAGACACCTCGCTGGGCAATCGCATATAAATTCCCTGCAGAGCGACAACTCACCACACTCAAAGAAATCACTTACCAAGTGGGAAGAACAGGTGTTGTGACTCCTGTAGCAAATTTAGAGCCTATTCAACTGAGTGGAACGATTGTACAACGCGCCACATTGCACAACGAGGATTTTATACACCAATTGGATATTCACCCAGGAGACAAAGTATGGGTAGAGAAAGGCGGAGAGATTATCCCTAAGATAACTGGAAAAGAACAAAGTAACGAAATACAAAACACCAAAGAATACACATTCCCTACCCTCTGCCCCGAATGCGGCGCGACATTAGTGCGCGTAGAAGGAGAAGCTGCATGGCGTTGCCCTAACGAGAGCGGTTGCCCACCACAAATAAAAGGCAAGATCATACATTTCGTTAGCCGAAAAGCAATGAATATAGATGGGTTAGGTGAAGAAACAGTTGATTTATTGTACCGTCAAGGATTACTCACCAACATAGCCGACATCTATAACCTCCGCATAGAAGATATAGCCGCACAAGAACGCTTAGGCGAGAAATCCGCACAAAATATATTAGATGGTATCGAGCAATCCAAATCCATTCCTTGGCACCGAGTACTCTTTGCATTAGGAATCCGCATGGTGGGCGAAACAACCGCTAAAAAGATTGCGCGACATTTTCACACCATAGATACACTACAATGGGCCACCGTAGAACAACTATGTGCTATCGAAGATGTAGGACCGCAGATAGCAGAAAATATAGTAAGGTATTTTGAAGACATACGCAATTTAGAACTCTTGGCACACTTGAGACAAGCAGGGCTACAAATGGAAGGAGAAGCAACACCCGAACCAACCAGCAACGCCTTGGTAGGTATGTCTATCGTCATATCTGGTACTTTCAACCAGCACACACGAGATGAATACAAAGCGCTCATTGAGCAGCACGGAGGAAAAAATGTAGGTTCAGTCAGCAAAAAAACCTCTTTCATCCTCGCTGGAGACAACATGGGACCCGAGAAACTCAAAAAAGCAGAAACATTAGGTGTGCAATTGATGAGTGAGGAGGATTTCCTAAAATTAATTAATGATAACTAAGCATATTGCAATATGAAGATTCGCGAAAAGATATATAACTACATTAGCAAAAGACAACCCAAGCGCGAAAATCGTTTCCCGCATTTTGACAAGCCTCTCAAAGTGATGCTCATCTACGAAAGCGACTACTTAGAGCGTAACGATGCGATCAAAGCCATCCGTTTGGACCTACTAAAGCGACAAATGGATGTCACCATGTGGGGATACGCACCTAAAAAAGAAATCAGCACACTCATTCTGCCACAAAGTCGAATACTTGGAACCACTGATTTCAATCTCTTTGGCAAACTCAAACAAGAAAGCATCACCGATTTACAAGCCGAGCAATACGACCTGCTGATCGACCTCACCACACACCCTTGCCTATCACTACGCTACATAGCTCTTTACACGCAAGCCGCCTTTAAAGTCGGACTTAACTTAGGCGAGGGAATACACGATATGCTTATTTCACCACCCGATTTAGACACCGAGCATGCAGAACCAGAAGCAACTTGGTTATACAACCTAATTGTACAATACTTATCCACTATACGCAGCAATGACTAAACATCCTTTATACGGCTTAGGAACAGCCCTTGTCACACCCTTCAAAGACGACAAGTCTGTTGATTTTGAAGCATTAGCACGCTTGTTAGACATACAATTAACAGGAAATGTTGATTACTTGGTCGTTCTCGGTACTACTGGCGAAGCAGTAACACTCACTACCGAAGAGAAACGCGAAGTGAGACAGCATATCGTTGCCTATACCAAACAATGGGCTGCCACACATGATACCACTCCATTACCACTCGTCTTAGGCGTTGGAGGTAACAACACGGCGCAAGTCATTAGTGACCTCAAGAATATGAAAGATGAACTCATCAGTGACTTTACAGCCATCCTTTCCGTATGTCCCTACTACAACAAACCGAACCAAGAAGGACTATTTCAGCATTTCTGCGCCATAGCCGAAGCAAGTCCTATTCCTATTATTTTATATAATGTACCCGGGCGCACGGGCGTGAACCTTCTACCCGAAACTGTCATGCGTTTATATAACGCACACCCGAATAAGATTATCGGCATCAAAGAGGCAAGTGGAAATATAGAGCAAATCAAGCAACTGATTGCATTAAGCAAGCAACAAGCAACAACAGCTGAAGATGCACTCTTAGTCATCAGCGGGGATGACGGTATTGCATGCGAAATAATGAAGGCAGGCGGCGCAGGTCTTATCTCTGTAGCAAGTAATGCCTTCCCTGATGATTATAGGCGCATTGCACATGAGCAAGACGAGGCATTACAAGCACAATATGATGAAATGGTCAAGTTACTTTTTGCAGAAGGTAATCCAGTGGGCATCAAAGCAGTACTCACACAAAAAGAAATCATACAAAACTACCTTCGACTACCGCTTGTTCCTGCCAGCAAGGAACTAACAAACAATATCGCAGCATTACTATAACACTATACATACACAAAGAAAAGAGCTCGCATATGCGAGCTCTTTTGGTTGTAAGAACCTTGAACTATAGTTCTTTGTTTAGTTCTTGTTTTACTTTGCAGCTTTCTTCTTAGCTTGATCAACAATTGCTTTGAAAGCAGCTGGTTGATTCATAGCGAGATCTGCAAGCACCTTGCGGTTGATAACGATTCCTGCTTTCTTGAGGTAACCCATCAACTGACTGTAACTCAATCCCTCGAGACGAGCTGCAGCGTTGATACGCTGAATCCACAATGCACGGAATGTGCGTTTTTTGTTCTTACGATCGCGGTAAGCATACTGCAAACCTTTTTCCCATGTGTTTTTAGCGACGGTCCATACATTAGCACGTCCACCAAAGTTACCACGGGTGAGCGACAAGATCTTCTTACGACGGTTGCGCGAAGCAACATGATTTACTGATCTAGGCATTTCTCTTTCCTTTCAATTTGGTGGTTAATACTTAACGAATAGAGAGCAACTCCTTAACAGAGCGCATATTCGTTTGATCTACTAAAGCAACATGTGTCAGGTTGCGTTTCTGTTTTTTAGTCTTCTTCGTAAGAATGTGACTCTTGTACGCATGCTTACGCTTGATTTTACCGGTTCCGGTAAGCGTAAAACGCTTTTTTGCACCGGAATTAGTTTTTACCTTTGGCATTTTGTATAAATATTTAAATTGTTAATAATTCGTCCGTCAGGCAGCACATAAACAAGGTAAGCCTGCGGGCATTTGTTTTTCTTACTTATTGCTTTTAGGGCTAAAATTGAGAATCATTCTCTTGCCCTCTAAATTTGGCATATTCTCTGGCTTGCCATATTCCGCCAAGTCATTCGCAAAGCGGGCGAGCAATAACTCACCTTGCTCTTTAAATACGATTGAGCGACCGCGGAAGAAGACATATGCCTTCACTTTATTTCCATCCTTGAGGAATTCAATAGCATGCTTCAGCTTGAAGTTGTAATCGTGGTCATCCGTTTGGGGACCAAAACGAATCTCCTTCACCTCCATTTTCTTCGCATTGGCCTTCGCTTCCTTCTGCTTCTTCTTTTGAGCATAGAGGAACTTCTGGTAATCGATGATTCGACACACAGGTGGATTGGCATTTGCAGCTATCTCCACGAGATCGAGATTCATCTCGTCTGCCATATGCATAGCTTGTTGATACGAGTAGATGCCTTGTTCTACATTATCGCCAATGAGGCGTACCTGTTGAACCCCGCGTATCTTGTCATTGATACGATTTGGGTCCTCTTTGATAACACGACCACCGCGTGGTCTGTTAGGGATTGTTGCTATAGTTTTATCCTCCTAAATGTTAATCGAAGGCGTATTGCTTCTAAATACTTTTGCCCTCGTTGTTTGTTATTAAATAATGCTCTTGAAAAGGGCACACTATACCCTACATTCGAAAAAGCGGACAAAATTACAACTTTTTTTTGATACTCGCAAGAATTTTGTGTTTTTTTTAACTTTTTTCCTTAATTATTTGCGCGCACGAAATATTTTTACTATCTTTGCACGCTTTTTTGATAGTATTGTGCGCCACATGCACTGCTTTAACAAATATGCTTAAATTTTATAGTTATGAAGAAATACTCTTTTATCCCTGTTGTATTAGCAGCATGTACATTATTTAGTTGCTCTGAGCCAGAATACATAAAAGGTCCTGGTAATAACGATAACAACTTGGATACCATCCCTGTAGTGGTTGATCCAGACCCTACGCCAGATCCAGAGGGCTTCGTCGTTCCTGAGGGTGCACTCACAGTCAACGAAGCTGTTAATATCGCCAAGAAGCTCAAACCAGGAGAAGTCTCAAAACAGAAATACTTCATCAAGGGATGGGTAACTAGCTTCAACCGAAATGAAAGTTTTAACACAGACTTCCCTAAATACGGCAACGACTTTGTTTATCTCAGTTCACGCCAGGACGGAGAAGGCACAAAAACTTTCTACGCATATCGCTTATTGGGCAAGTTCGGTGCTAAATTGCCAGACCTAGAGTGCGTCAAGATTGGCGATTTCGTTGTAATCAGTTGCTATATGACTAACTACAACGGCATTTATGAGTCATCAGGAGCATGCTTTGTATATCAATCCAACAATGCACACTTCAATGAGACATTCCCTGCATTCCCTGGTTGTCCCGCACCAAAAGAAAATGAGATTAGCGTTACTGAGGCGGAAAACATAGCTCGTTCTTTAGCTTCTAAAGCCACCACTTCCGAAGCATACCGTGTTCGCGGAGTTGTCACCAGCATAGAAACCACCTCATTAGGATCGTTTGGTAATATCACCTTTAACATCTCTGACGGCATGTCATATGCAACTTGCTATCAAACATACTGCAAGACAGCCTCGGGCAAATTCACCAATCTCAACCAAGTTGCTATTGGAGATACCGTGCTAATAAATGGAAAGATTCAAAATTATAATGGTACTTGCGAACCATACCGCGCTTACCTTGAAGAATCCACCAATCCTAACTTCTAAAGCACACTATACATATCGTCACATATATAAAATTACATAAACAAATGACAACTTTACAAAGAATTAGAAATCATGGCGCACTGTTGATTGCAGTGGTTGGTATTGCCATGTTAGCATTTATTTTGGGTGACTTTTTGAACTCTGGCAGTAGTTTCTTCCACCGTAGTCGCGAGAATGTAGCGGTAATTGAGGGTAACGAAATACATTACACAGAGTATGAAGCAGCCAATGAACAATTAACTGAAGTGTACAAACTTGAAACAGGCCGATCTGACTTTGACGAAGAGATGACCAACCAATTGCGTAATCAAGTTTGGAGCATGTTGGTAATGGACTATACCATGCGTGCGCAAGCAGAAAAAATTGGTATGGATATCACTGCTGACGAATTGAAAGAATTATGCGTAGGCGAGAACCCACACCAAATTATCTCTAGCCGACGCTACTTCATGGATGAGAATGGTCAATTCAACCGCGATATTGTGAAGAATTGGATACAAACCATCAATCAAGAAGGCGAAGAGGCAGAAGACGCCAATATCCAACAAGCAAAAACATATTGGATGTATTGGGAGAAAGCACTACGCATCACATACATGCAAGAGAAATACACTACTCTCTTGCAACATATGCTCAAGGCCAACTCCTTGGAAGCAAAATATGCTTTCGACGCACGCCAAAATGGTGTATCCATCGAATACATAATGCAGCCATATTTCGCTGTAGCGGATAGTTTAGTAAGCGTAAACGAAAAGGACATTAAGACTCTTTATAAGAAAAACAAAGAGCAATACAAGCAAACACCTAATCGCGCCATCAAATATATCGCATTCGATATTGTACCTTCAGAGGACGATTTCAAAGCAGAAGAAGCATTAATGAATAGCCTCAAGGAGGACTTCCAAACAGCAGAAGACATCACTTTGGTTGTCAATACCAATTCAGATATCATGTATGATGGATTTGATTATTCTGAGTCCACCGTTCCTGCACAATTCAAAGCATTTGCATTTGCAAAGAATGCCAAAGCTGGCGATTGCACCGATATTCTCTTCGAAAACAACACCTACGCTATGGCACGCATCATGCAATGCGGTTATAGTATGCCAGACTCTGTTGAATTAAAAGCAATCATCCCAGAAGGAGAAGACCAAGAATTAGGTTGGTTTACTGCTGATAGATTACCAAAGAATATCGCTGAGAAAGCTTTCACCACAAAGCGTGGCGGACAATTTACTATTGCACAAGGCATGGGCGAATTGACCTACGAGGTAATGGAAGTTAGCGCTGCTACACCAAAAGTAAAATTGGCTATCCTCTCACGCAGCGTTACACCTTCTAGTAAAACCTACTCTGCTATTTATAACAATGCAAAGCAGTTCATTGTTGCCAATCCAACCTTAGAAGCCATGGAAACTGCAGCACAAGAGGCAGGCATCACTGTTGTACCACAATACAATCTCACCGCAACTACCGACAAAGTAGGCCAGTTAAAATCAAGTCGTCCTATCGTTCGCTGGACATTTGATGCAAAAGAAGGTCAAGTATCAGATGTATTCGAGTGCGGGCAACAGTTCATCGTTGCTGCCGTAGCAGAGGTAAACGACAACGAATACCGCTCATTAGAATCTGTTCGTGCAGAATTAACTTACGAAGCAACAAACAATGCTAAAGCTGCTTATATTAAGGAACAACTCAATGGTGTAGAGACACTTGCTGCAGCAGCAGAGAAATTAGGCCAGTCTATTCAGTCTGTAGAGCGCGTTTCTTTAGCCGACACCCGTTTGGGCAATGCAGGTATGGAACCAACCGTAATTGGAGCAGCTATTGCATTAGGCGAGAATCAACTCAGCCAACCTATTCAAGGTAACATGGGCGTATTCCTTGTACAAACAGGCATGGCCATGAATACTAACGAGGAGTTTAATGCAGAAATAGAAAAAGCACAGTTGGCTACACGCTTTGCATATCTTCCATACCAAGCTATGCAGATTATGGAAGACAAAGCAGATATTGAAGATAACCGTGCTAATTTCCAATAATCGCGCGCGTACGCAATATAATTAAGGAGAGTAGTACTCATTAGAGCTACTCTCCTTTCCAATAAATACATGACTATTTTGAAGAACAAATCCCCATGGTGGTGGGTACCTACATTATATTTTACAGAAGGTATCCCCTATTTCTTAGTAAATAGCATTTCTGTAATGCTTTTTACCAAAATGGGCGTCCCTAATAACCAATTAGCATTCTTCACTACCCTTCTCTACTTCCCTTGGTTCTTAAAAGGTCTTTGGAGTCCTTTTGTTGACATCATTCGTACCAAACGATGGTGGATTATTACGACACAAGCACTTCTCACTCTTCTATGCATCTTGCTCACTATTAGCCTACCACATCCTGATGCACAAACTATAGCCACAAAAGCCACTGAAGTAGGTGTATTTAGATTCACACTAATCCTATTTATTATTGCAGCTTTTACATCTGCAACGCATGATATCGCTGCGGATGGATACTACATGCTTGCACATAACGAAAAGAGTCAAGCTGCATTTATAGGCATTCGCTCTACTTTCTATCGTATTGCATCTGTATTTGCTCAAGGAGTACTGGTCTTTATTGCAGGTCGCATAGAGATTGCTACAGGCAATATACCTTTCTCTTGGCAGGTCACATTGGGAATCACCAGCCTATTCATGCTCCTCGTCACACTCTATCACACTTTCCTTTTACCAAAGTCGGATGCAGATCACCCTCTCATAGCCACGAATACCAAACATATATGGCGAGAATTAGGTGAGTCATTCGCCACTTTCTTTAAAAAGAAAGGATGCGGATTAGCTATTACATTTATGCTCCTATATCGACTAAGCGAAGGATTTCTCATCAAACTATGCCAACCTTTTTTAGTAGATGCTCGAAATATAACATATCGCAACGGAAGCGTTTTAGGCATTGACTATCAACAGATCATAGGAGGCGGATTAGGCCTAAACACAGATACTGTAGGCTTTATTTATGGCACTATAGGTGTTATTTGCCTATTACTTGGTGGCATTCTCGGTGGCATTTACATCTCTCGTCGTGGATTGAAGCGCTCGTTATGGTTGATGGCGGCAGCATTAACACTTCCCAGTTTTGTATATGTCTACCTAAGCATTGCTCAACCCATTAATCAATGGATCATCGGCACCGCTGTGTGTGTTGAGCAATTTGGTTACGGATTTGGATTCACAGCCTATATGCTATTTATGATGCATTTCTCCGATGGACCATATAAAACATCGCATTATGCTATCTGTACTGCCTTCATGGCACTCTCAATGATGATCCCTGGTTTTATCGCAGGAACGCTAGAAATGATGGTTGGCTATTCCACCTTTTTTTGGATTGCTAATAGTTGTAGTATTACAACATTTATCATAACCTATTTTGTGTACAAACAGTTAGAAAATTAATATATTATGAATATTAAACGACTCATTCCCAACACCATCACATGCTGCAATTTGGTATGCGGCAGCATTGCCATTTACCTTGCCACACAAGGTGCTTTCATATGGGCATTTCTTTTGATTCTTGGAGGTGCTTTCTTTGATTTCTTCGACGGCATGTCTGCTCGCTTATTAAAAGCACCTAGTCCCATAGGTGTTGAATTGGACTCATTAGCAGATGTTATCACTTTCGGTCTCGCACCATCTATGTTATTATTCTGCTATCTCAAACCCCTTTTAGGTTGGTGGGCAGGAATCGCGCTACTTATGGCAGCTTTTTCGGCTCTCCGATTAGCTAAGTTTAATGTAGACGAACGCCAACACGATTCGTTTATAGGTTTAGCCACCCCTGCTAATGCTATTTTCTGGGGCGGCATTTGCTGTTTACCTTATGCCGTCCTCGCCTTCGACGAAATTGGATGGGGACTCATTGCTCTGTCGCTCATCAGTTGTTATCTCCTGAACGCCGATATACCTTTCTTTAGCTTCAAATCCTTCGGCAAACAACGATTGATCATCATTCTATTCTTAATAGGTTGCGTCATACTGATTGCTTATTGCGTCATCAAAGCTATCATCACGAAGCACATCGAGTTTGGATTCTTTGCTGGCACCATCTGTATCGTTTGGTATGTAATACTTAATCTATTATTAGCCATCATCAAAAAATAATAACTACTACTTATTACTCACCATGAAAAAACGATTTTATACTTTCTTGATATTTGCATTTCTCAGCACATTCATATGGGCTGAGTCCTACACAATCATATTCAACAGCGGCAATGCCGACTCCAGTAGTAAAACTACTGAACTGACTAATATCATTCAAAGTGCAACGGGTAATTGTGTTAATAAGATTGTACTTGCTAATAATATATATCGCGCTAAACCTAACTACGGCATTAAAGGAGGTACTGCTTCTGCAAAAGGCGAACTCACCTTGGGACTGAATGCCACATACTCCATCTCCACTCTAACGGTCTATGCGGCTTGCTACGCCAACAAGACCGACTCAACCAAAAAATACGGCATCACCATCTGCGACCAACAAGTGGATTGGCACCCAAACCGCTGCACTGACATAATGCCATACACACTCACGCTCAATCGAGCCGTCAACACCATCTCCATAAGCGCTAATAACGCCAAGAATAATCGATGGTATGTAGCAAAGATAGAATTTGAACTTACTTCTCCACAGACACAACAAGCCAGTATTGAAATGCCATACCTACTGGATTTAGGAAGTCAAGCACTTGTAGATGGAGAACCCATAAACGACATTACCAATATACAAATAATAGGTAGAAACATCATCGGAGATATTCAATTATCGCTATTCAAAGGCACTAATTTCACCATCCAGCCCAACACCCTTCCTGCAAACGGAGGAGAAGTTAATCTATCCTACCACCTCAATAGCATGACATTTATATCTGTGAGCGACACACTATATGCGCGCGCAAAGGGTAATAATGGCAACTACACCACAAAAAAAATGCCTATCAAATTAGAAGGACACATCTACACTCCACCTGTTTTTGATGTTGATTCCAGTTGCATGGCTATTGGACCCATGCCAGCCTTCTATTACGAAGACGCACAAGAATTAAAAGGCGAAGCACTCAAATCTAAATTGGGCGCTATCATACATTGCGGAGTAAGATACAAATATGGTAGTGGTAATAAAAAAACATGGGATGGATTCTTCCACACTGACCGAGACACAACCAATAATAGTGTCTTAGACATGTACTCATTGGAAACACGCTATTTCAACACAACCAAACCAACAGCGAGCGTATTGGAATTGGACATCGAGCATATGTTTCCCAAATCATGGTGGGGCGGAGAGGTCAACCAAGCATATTGCGACCTATTCCATCTAGTACCAGCCGACTACTCTGCTAATCGTAGCAAATCCAACCATGCGCCTGGCATACCATCTGACACCACTTTCTGGAATGGTACTTTTGCCACAGGAAGCGGTAGTGCCTATGGCCTGCAAAAAGTATTCTGCCCTGCAGACGAATACAAAGGAGACTTCGCACGAGCATATTTCTATATTGCCACCTGCTATGGCGACTCACTCCAATGGGCCAATAGCGGCGACGCAGCAAAAGCCATGACCAACTCCCATTGGCATGAATTCCAACCATGGTTGCGCGATTTGCTACTGGATTGGCACCGAATGGATCCGGTCAGCGACAAAGAAAAACAACGCGCCATTGAAGTCAATAAGATACAAGGAAATCGCAATCCATTTATTGATTATCCTCAATTAGTAGAGTATATTTGGGGTAATAAACAAGGTCATTCCGTCGATTTCACCCTCCTTAATCAAACATTCGGAAATGCCTATGGCGACTTATCCACGGCTATTCCGTCAAATACATCATCATCTGCCACCACATCCAAAATCATACGCAATAACCAGGTTGTTATACTCCAAAATGGAGAAGAATATACCCTTTTAGGTGTAAAAATAGAGTAATCCGTCAATTTTTACACATTTTTCGTGAAAATGTGCACGCGCACGCGAGAAAAAATATGTATCTTTGCAGCGTGAATTCATATGCACATTTAACACAATTTATCAAATATGAGAAAACATCTATTTTTCGGTATTCTTTTCTGCCTCTCAGCAATGCCATTTATGCGCATCATGGCGGAGACAATTGTTGATGGTCAATCAACGGAAGGTAAAGACTTTTGGGTTACATTCATGCAAGCGGACCAGGACCCAAATAATGACTTAACTCTTTCCTTGTCTATTTCATCTCGTGAGAATTGTCAAGTTACGATTAGCAATCCTTTCACAGGCTACTCTGAGACTGTATCCGTTGCCGCCAATCAAATGCAACTAGTAGAGCTCTACTCGGGAAATGTATTGGTTAGCAATGCGCGTAGTGCAATGGAAACAAGCGGCAAGGTATGCTACTCTGCTTATTCCGAAAAAATAGATACATGTGCTCTGCATGTCACATCTACGGCAAATATTTCCCTTTTTGCCACAAACTACAAGAAAGCTACCTTTGATGCTACTAACATACTGCCCACAGCATCACTTTTGGACGAATACATCATCCAAACATACACACCTTCTGACCATGATGGCGCAAGCGCCACACAAGGTTCACACTTCGCTGTAATCGCAGCAGAAGACAACACCATCATCGACTACTGTCCTTCTGTGCCTACCGAAGCCATCAATGAAGCATTAGGTGTGCTTAATTTCACCGGCGATTCATCCCTACTCACACCTGAGCAATTAGAATTAGTGAAATACAAGTTTGGCCGCGACACCCTTCACTCACCTGTACTAATGAAAGGACAAGTATGGTATGTTTGGACTGGCAAGAAAGATAATCATGTAGGTGACCTCTCTGGTACATTCGTTAGAGCACAAGGTGGCAAGAAGATTGCCGTGTTCCAAGGATGCCCACACACCAACATCCCTTATCAAAAAGAGCAACGCGACCATATATTCTCTCAAGCAATGCCTACCAAATACTGGGGAAACACTTTCGCTTTGACAGCTTCCTCAAGTCGTCCTTGCGATGCTATTCGCGTCTTGGCACTCAACGACGAAACCACCGTTTATATCAATGGTGATTCTGTTTACACATTCGATTTCGCCACCAATCCTAAACGCTATTGGGAGTTTGAAATAGGTACCAATGGTGCCTATGCAAAAGATGGTAGTTGCATGCTCACCACTTCATGCCCATGTGCCGTACACCTCTTCATGGTTTCACAGCGTTACCACGGTGATAAGAATAGTAATGGTGACCCAGCTATGCTTTGGATCAACCCTATTGAACAGCAAATCGACCAAGTTACATTCGCTACCTATTCCAGCAAGAACGGTGTCACTGGCCACTATGTCAATGTCGTTACAGACCAACCTGACCTCATGACACTCGACAGTCTATCTATCGCTTCTAACTTCAAACCCGTAAGCGGTTCTAATAGATACCACTACGCACAAATAAGTTTAGGCGATGTAGCAGCATCACATACACTCAAGAGCAATGGTTCTAACTTCATTGCCCATGTATATGGTTTCACCAAGAATGAATCATACGGCTACTCTGCCGGCGGTGCTACCAAACCACTCACACAATACATCACCATCAATGGGCAAATATTCTCTGCTGATTCTGAGAATAATCTCTGTGGAGAAGATACTGTACACTTCGCTTGTCACCCAGACTATGAATACGAGAAGATTGAATGGTATTTTGGAGACGGCAAGAATGACCTCACCAATAAAGATTCAGTGCCTCACTACTACGAGAAATCTGGAGTATATAGCGCATATGTACTCATCTATCGTAATAGTAGCAACCTTTGCGTAGGACAATCTGCCGTAGATAGCATACCTATCAAGGTAACTATCGGACGATATGTATTCTCCATAGACGGCATTGAAATACCTTGTCCTGAAGATGGTAAGGAGTATGTAGGAAAAGTATTCTACACCAACGAAGGAAATGTAAACCTCCACGGCGATAATGTCACCATTGAGTTTGACGACGCAGCACTCGCAGCTGGATTCAAGAATGAGCAATTAGTCATCACAGACGAATACTTCAAAATAACCATTCCAGAGACTGCAAAACCAGAAACCAACTATGGTATCCATCTGGTTATCAACTCCGACTGCGGTGGCGCAGATACCACAATGAACTTCATGATCAATTACGATAACGATGTCATCACACAACGCTATGATAATGTGCTTGGACTACTCGCAAGTAGTTTTGAAGGCAAAGAACTGAGCGACTTCCAATGGTATCGCACATCCGATAGCACCGCTATAGAAGGACAAATATCCTCTAACCTCAACTTCTATGACCTACCTAACGGAGAGTTCGAAAATGACGCATACTATGTATGCTTCACCATCAATAAAGGTAAATCAGACGAAGTAACTACCTGCGCATGCGCCAAAGCATTTAACAAGAATAATCAGTCACATAACTTCAATCCAAATGTCCTAACCATCACAGCCACCTACTCTACCTTGGCGGGCGACAAAGTGTTTGTTAATGCGGATTTCGAAGGAGAAGAAGATATTGAATGCTACGCACAATGGATCAACGCGAGCGGAAAAATGGTAGATGGTATGGAATTCCAAATACCAGACGGTGGTTGCACCATCCCTACTCCACAAGAAGATGGACTTTACCTCTTGCGTGTCATCACCGACAAACAATCACGCAGCTTCAAATTTATTATTAACAAGTAATCAAGAAAATAGGAGAACAAAGATATGAAAAACGAAGTTAATCGTGCTTTATTGGCAAAGAAAAACTTATTTCGTAATATACTGATTGCAAGTGTAATTCTCAGTTTGAACTGCGCAGACGCTATCGCGGCCGCGATGCCAAACCCTGCTCCTATCGCTCAAACAGCTGCTGAGAAGAAAAAGAAAGAAGCTGAGAAAAAGAAAAAAGAAGCAGCAAAGAAAAAAGCTGCCGCTGCAAAAGCAAAACAGAAAGCAGCAGCAAAGAAGAAAAAAGAAGCTGATAAGAAAAAAGCTGTTGCGCAAAAAGAACGCGACGCCAAAGCTGCTGAAAGAGCTAAGGTAGCTGCTGAAAGAGCTAAATTAGCGGAAGAAAGAGAAGAAGTAAAACTCAAAAAAGAAGCTGAGATACAAGCAAAAGAAGAGAAAGCCATACGCGACTGGGAGAAATACCAAGAGCAATTGGAAAATCCAAAAACAGAAGTTATCTCACTCTTCAACCTCGGCTTCCGTACTGGCTATGCTGCTATGATGGATAAGATAAATCCTGATAACAACAACCTATTTTGGGGCGCAGGAACACTCAACCAAAGCAATCCTTTACAGCAACTCAAAGGTGGTATCGGAGCTGGATTGGACTTTACATACAATCTCGCTTGTAAGAACTTCCTCTTTGAGGTTGGTGTGGACTTCCGATACCTCAATTCTACCTCTGCTTATGGTTTCCAAGCCACACGAACAGACCTAACCTATGGCGCTACCTACAACTACCTCTTTGATAATATGCGCGAAACGCGTAATATGATGCAAGTAGGAGTGCCTATTATGGTCGGTGCACAATTTGATAAATATTATTTCATGGTAGGCGCTAAGATCGGATACTCAATCTTTGGTAATTATTCACACAAAGGCAAATACGACATCATCGTCAACGACCCAGCACTCTTAGAACCATATGGTATGGGAATCCATGACATCAATGGACAAACAAATACACCTATCACCTTTGCACAACCCGAAGTGAGCGTCGCTGCAGAGATTGGTATTGACCTCGACGAATGGTTACAAGCACAACCATACCAAAAGCAACCCAAAGTAAAACCAGGCGAGCGTCTGCCTTTCGGCCCTGAACATGTACACTACCGTGTATCACTTTTTGCGGAATATGGCGTATTGAACACCAATAAAACAGCACAAGCATTACCTGTGGAGTTCGCTGCAAATGATGTATATTTGCAAAAAACGAATACCATGCTCGCCATGAATGGTAATACAATTCTCAACAATCTATTTGTGGGAGCTAAGTTTACCATCCAGTTTGAAGTGCCTGGCAAAACAGCAAGACCTGTACCTCCACCACCAGCATATACCTTCTATAGCGTAGTGGACGAGGCTACTAATTCACCACTCCAAATAGCACGCATACAAACCACAGCTGATAAGAATGGCAAGATTGCATTGCGCGAAAAGCAAATCACGCCAAAAGGTCTCAAGCAGAAACACCCACTCGGCGCATATACCGTTGTTGCAAAAGCAGACAACTACTACGATGGTACCGAGCACTTTGAGATTGATCAACCTGGCTCTAAATCGTATGTAACCATCAAGATGAAACACCGTCCCGTATTGCGCGTACGCGTAACTAACAAGGAAACAGGCGAAGTAATCCCTGCAATGGTACAGATCCGCAAACGAGGCCTCACCGAAAATGCATACAGCCTACAAACAGACTCAACTACAGGTACCACCAAGCAAATGCTCGAAGAGGGACCTGAATACATGTTACATATAGCACAAATAGGTTACGACACACTCAATATGGACATCGCACACATCGGCGATAGCATGAATGTGCAATTGACTCCTATCAAGAAAGGTGAGATCTTTATCATCAAGAATCTCTTCTTCGCCACAAATAAAACGCGTATCCTGCCTACTTCTGAGCAAGCACTCAATGACCTGTATATGTTCTTGGCACGCAATCCACAAGTCACCATCCGTATCATCGGACATACAGATAGCGTAGGTAAAGACGCCGCCAACCAAATATTGTCTGACGGCCGTGCTAATGCTGTCATGAACGACCTCATCGAACGCGGCATCGCAGCTGAGCGTATGCAAGCGGAAGGACGAGGAGAGACACAACATATCGATACCAACGACACAGAAGAAGGACGCCAAAACAACCGTCGCGTAGAGATCGAGATCCTATCGAAATAAATAAACAATATACTATATGAAAAAACTAAGTAAAATCACACTACTCGTAGTCCTATTCATTGGAATGACTACACCTGCTTGGGGCCAAGCATCTACGCAGGGTAAAGAGTTCTGGGTTAGTTCAACCATCGTATGCTCACCTGGTGGAGCAGGCAATAAAGCAGAACCATACATCGCAATTTCTGCAGAGAAAGCATGTACGGTCACTATCACCAATGCTGCTGGTGATGTCAATATCACGCAGCAACTGGCTGCTGGTTCATGGAGCGAATTTGGACATAACAGCGAACCTACACAGACCAACCCTAACGCAGGTCCTGTGAAAGTTCCACTGGATCCAGCCAAATGGTATCCTATCAACATGTCTGACGCAAGCAATGTGCGCTCTTTGGCTGGACAAATCAATAACTATGGTTTGCATATCAAAGCCACAGAAAACATATCTGTCTATGTTATCTTAAGCAGTCTTAACTCCATGGACGCAAGTAATATCCTACCTATCAATGCCTTAGGCGCAGAATATTACACGCAAGACTACTGGCCTATCGTCAAAAGCGACTTTAGCAATACAGTCACCATGGCCACCATCCTTGCTACTGAAGATAATACCAAAGTAGATATTATCCCAAATGGCAACACAGCCGATGGACATGCTAGTGGACAACTATACACCGTGAGCCTCAAGAAAGGTCAAACCTACTACCTCATGAGTGCTCCGCTACAGCAACTCACTGGTACACATATCCAAGCCAAAGATGGACGCAAAATAGCCGTGTTCAATGGTGTACCATTGACCAACCTACCTACAGGTATCGCAGCGCGTGACTGTCTCTTTGAGCAGTCCATGCCTGTTGAATATTGGGGCACACAATTCATCGTCACACGCTCTTTGGAAAAGAATGGTAACCTCATCGGTATTACCGCTACACAACGCGGCACAGAGATTAAAGTAGATGGCTATACACAAGCATACATCAACGAGGGAGAAACATACTACATCATGCTCCAAAGTGCATTTGATCCAAATGGAAATAAACCAGGAGAAAAACCTATCGACTTGGTTATCACAGCGGATGCAGCATATATCGAAACATCATGTCCTTGTGCCGTTTACAGTTATGATACAGGTAACTCATACAAAGGTAAACAAGGTGATGAAATCATGAATAGCCAAGGTGACCCCGCGTCTGTTTGGGTATCTCCTATCCAACAAAAAATCAATAAAATCACCTTCGGTACATGTTATACCAAGATGACCAAGGAGCACTTCCTTAATATCGTAGCCGAGACAGCCACATGCCAAAATACACGACTCACAGCCATCTATGGCGCGAATCGCTTAGACAAAACCAACCTACTCGTCTGGATACCCGTACCTGGCAATCCTGCCTACTCCTACGCGCGAACTAAAATAGGCGACGCTAGCACCAGTAATTTCAGCGTCTTCAGCCTTGAGAATGCCAAAGGATTCATCGCACAGATATATGGTAATGGTGAGGACGAGAGTTATGCCTACTCCGCGGGTTCTGCAGCAGTAGAACAAGGTGTGAATGTCAATGGCGAAACATTCACCAATGGGTATATCAGCGAAACAAAATTCTGCTTTGGCGAACCTGTCGATTTCGATGCACAAATAGGTACAGACGAAATCAGTCGCGTGGATTGGGACTTTGGTGATGGTATCACACTCAAACGAGGCGAAGCAAAAACGACACACGACTACACAGTACCAGGATGGTATGATGTGACAGCAGAACTATATGGACACCAAGTATGTACAGACGAAAGCGAACAATACCTCGGTTCCGTACAATTCACCTTCCGCATCGTACGACCAGATACCATCTTCTACTACGAGCACGACTGTCTTGAAGAAGACTTCACTGGAGAAATCAAGAATGATACCATCTGGCCAACCAATATCATCGACTGCGATACTGTCAAAGTAACAGTTAAAATGTATGGTAAAAATTCCAGCCGAATGGACACCATACGCGCAGAAGACCATTACTACGAACCATTGAATGGTATCACATATCCACAAGACCCCGATAATCCATTAGAATACGAGCAAACGATTGAATTGAATCTCACACAACTCTTTGGCACTAAGAATGCAAGCGACTGTGACTCAATCATCTATCGTCACATCAAGATTACTACATGCTTGGATATGAGTATCGTGAATGATCCAGCCACACAGCATCTCTGCCCAGGCGAGACATTTGATGTACCATACACCTTCCGCAAAGGAACCATCGGAGACGCCTACTTCATCATGGGTAATGAGAAAACGCCTGTCACACCAAACGGTGGATTCATCACCATACCTGTTGAGTCTCTCAAACCAGGTACATACCAATCACTCATCACCGTTGACGACCCTAATTGCGAGCAAACATTACAATTCCCATTGGACTTGACCGTATACTACCCAAGAGATATCTTCGCATACAAGTTCAATAATGTATTGGCCGTCTATAAGAATGGATACGGAGGAAATACAGGTTATGATTTCGTAGCATACCAATGGTTCAAGAATGGCATGCCTATCGAAGGAGCTACGCAATCTATCTATCATACAGCAGAGCCATTTACATTGGGTGACGAGTATTTCATACTACTCACCGATAAGAGCGGACTCACACTTCCTTCTTGTTCGCAAACTATCAACGATGTACCTGACCTCAATCAACGCAATGCAACACCTGCTAAGAAGGTTGTATCTAATCAACATATGTATATCGAGCGCGAGGGACAAACATACACTATCTATGGCCAACGCATTCGATAATTAATAGAATAGCATATGACATCATTCATACATCGCAATGCTATCTTCCTCTTGCTAAGTCTAACACTCTGCGTAGTGTTAGGCTTAGCGCTTTTATTGATTCCCACAGCCGATCTACACCTTCTGCTATGCAATCGACACACACCCGCGCGCGATATATTTTATAGGTATTACACCCAAATAGCTGAATGGTTTCCATATATCATATGCATCGCACTACTACTCTTCGACCGAATAGGCAACGGACTATTCGCCTCAGCATCCCTAATCGTATCAGCACTCACTACACAACTAATCAAGCATATCGTTAACGCACCACGACCTATCACATGGTTCGCAACCAATATGCCACATATATCCCTACCGCTCGTGGACGGAGTAGAAATACATAGCTGGTTCTCTTTCCCAAGCGGACATACCACCAGTTTCTTTGCACTCCTATTCGTCATCGCTATCCTATCATCACAATATACCCACAAAACCACCGCATACCTCATACAAACACTCTGCTTCATTTTAGCTGCATTAGGAGGATATAGCCGTATCTACCTCAATCAACATTTCGCACTCGATGTACTGGGAGGGATAATCGTAGGCATAGGGATAGGAATCGCATGTTACGCCTTTTTTGCACGATTTATGAACCAAAAATGGTATCAATACACGGTTTTTTCAAAAAAAAGCATATAAAAACAAAAAAAAATGCAAAAAAATTTGCGTATATAAAAAAAAAGCAGTACCTTTGCACTCGCTTTTGAAAAACAAGGTATGAGAGGGCGTTTAGCTCAGCTGGTTTAGAGCATCTGCCTTACAAGCAGAGGGTCGGCGGTTCGAATCCGTCAACGCCCACAAGAGAGACTCACATGAGTCTCTTTTTTTTGGTCATACGGGCATCTTTTTTGTACTCAGATACACTTTTTGCAAAAAAACCTTGCACAATTGCTTTTTTTGTTGTACCTTTGTAGCCTAATTTATAAATTAGGCTTTTGAACATGATTACATTTATCGTCGCATTCATTCTCCTTATCGTTGGCTTTTGCACCTATGGTGTATTAGTAGAGCGTATTTTTGGAGTAGAGCCTTCACGCCCCACACCAGCCAACACCCATTCGGATGGTGTGGATTTTGTGCCGATGAGTGCATGGCGTATCTTCCTCATACAATTCCTCAATATAGCTGGATTAGGTCCTATCTTCGGCGCCATCATGGGCATCTTTTACGGTCCTGCCGCTTTTCTTTGGATTGTTTTTGGTACTATCTTTGCTGGTGGTGTACACGATTACCTCAGCGGCATGCTTTCTATACGCAAGGGAGGCGTCAGCCTGCCAGATATCATTGGAGATGAACTGGGCACGAAGATGAAGATTTTCATGCGCCTTTTATCATTAGTTCTCCTCATCCTGCTCACCACCACTTTCCTAAGCGGGCCTGCCACACTCTTGCAGGGCTTATGTCCTTTGAGCACCATGCCTTTCAGCACACAGATAATACCTATCGCATGGGTGCTGATTATCTTTGCATACTATGCACTCGCTACAGTTCTTCCTGTTGATAAACTCATCGGTCGTTTCTACCCTATCTTCGGCGCCATACTCCTCTTTATGGGCATAGGTATCATGGTTATCATGCTTGGATGGCATAGCAGCGAGATGCCAGAGGTTTTTGATGGCCTGCATAATCGCCAATCAAATGGTTTGCCTATTTTCCCTATGATGTTCGTCAGCATAGCTTGCGGAGCCATTTCCGGTTTCCACGGCACGCAAAGCCCTATCATGGCCCGCTGCTGTACTAATGAGCGACAAGGACGATGGATCTTCTACGGAGCCATGGTGGCAGAAGGAATGCTTGCTCTCATATGGGCCGCAGCAGCAGGCACTTTCTTTGCGGACCCTGACAAAGGATTATATGGTATAGACGGCCTGCAAGCCTTTGCTGCACAGCATCCAGGCGAGAATATCGCCGCGCTCGTCATCGATATGGTGAGCCGCAGCTGGTTAGGCACTATCGGAGGAATACTCGCTATCGTGGGCGTTATAGCAGCCCCCATCACAAGCGGAGATACTGCCCTACGAAGCGCAAGACTGATAGTGGCCGACTACTTAAAACTCAATCAAAAACCCATCTTTAATAGACTAATCATCGCCATCCCACTCTTCCTTTGCGTCTTCGGAATGGTATTCGTGGATTTCAATATCGTGTGGCGTTATTTTGCGTGGACCAATCAAACACTTGCCGTCTTTACCCTATGGGCTGGCACTATCTGGTTGTATAAACACACCCATAATCAATACACATATGGGTACTACATCGCACTCATACCTGCACTCTTCATGACAATGGTCTGTACCAGTTATATACTGATAGCACCCGAAGGATTGGCATTGCCTATCCACCTTCATTGGTTAGGTTATTCCGCAGCAGGATTCATCACGCTCTGCACCCTTGTCCTCTTTATCAAATGGACCAAATCCACACAACATTAAACATATAACATCTAACATCGTAAATCGTACATCGTACATCGTAAATCGTAAATCCAAATGATCCATACCGCACAATATATCATCTCAAGCCCTGATGTCAACGACTGTCCTAACTCACAAATGCCCGAGTATGCATTCATCGGACGAAGCAATGTAGGCAAGTCATCCCTCATCAACATGCTGTGCCACAACCCCAAACTGGCAAAAACAAGCCAGAAACCGGGTAAGACACTACTCATCAACCATTTCCTCATCAATGAGAAATGGCACCTTGTGGACCTTCCTGGATACGGATACGCACAGACAGGACAAAAACAACGAGACGCACTTCGCCAAATGATTGAGCGATATTGCCTACTGCGCGAACAACTGGTCAACCTCTTCGTACTCATCGATTCCAGACATAAACCACAAAAGATTGACCTTGAGTTCATGGAATGGCTCGGAGAAAACGGAATACCTTTCTCTATCGTCTTCACCAAAGCCGATAAACTAAGCAAACTACGACTCAACGAGAATGTAGAAACATACAAGAATATACTACTTGAGTCATGGGAAGAACTACCACCCATATTCATCACCTCCTCTGAGAAGAAAATCGGCGGAGAACAACTCACCGCATATATCGAGCAAATAAATGAGCAATTGGATTAAATATTGCTGTCTCATACTACTGTGCCTATGCACAGTTTTCTCTCACGCGCGCAACCTACGCGTGTATGGCTATGTGGTAGATAATGATAATATAGGTATCGAATTGGCCAATGTAGTCATACTCAATGCCGATAAACCCATCGGTACAAGCACCAATAAGAATGGATACTACGAACTGCTCATTGATCAAATGGATACCATCGTACTATCCTACTCCATGATTGGATACACCACCGTGCAGCAACGACTCATCGACCCACACGATGTCATCAATATCAATGTGCAACTTCTCACTGACGAACAACTACTATCCGAAATCGAAGTACGAGGCATACGACATACACATAATATGATGGATCATATCGATGCAGAAACAACACGCATCATGCCGGACGCTACCGGCGGATCTATCGAGAGCCTACTCATCACCTTCGCCGGAGTAAGCCAGAATAACGAACTCAGTTCGCAATACAATGTGCGAGGCGGCGCTTTTGACGAAAACTCCGTCTATGTCAACGGCATCGAAGTACACCGACCACTACTCATACGCAGCGGACAGCAAGAAGGACTCAGTTTCATCAACCCCGAAATGGTGGAGAATGTAGCCTTCTCCGCTGGTGGATACGGCGCGCAATACGGCGATAAGATGTCATCCGTACTCGATGTCACATACAAGCAACCCAAAGCCTTCGAGGCATCTCTCAGCGCCAGTCTATTGGGAGCACAACTCTATTTCGGACACGGAGATAGCACCTATAGCCAAATGCATGGAGTGAGATACAAAACAAGCCAATACATGCTCGGAGGACTAAGCACCACAGGTAACTACAAACCCAATTATATCGATTATCAAACATTCATCACATGGCGCGCAGGCAATAACTGGACCATGTCCTTCTTGGGCAACATCAGCCAGAACGACTATCAGTTCCAACCCGACTCCATGTCCGAATCCTTCGGTGGGCAAGATGCCAAGAACCTCAGCATCTACTACGAAGGACAGGAAAAAGACCGCTTCTTCACATCCTTCGCCGCACTCAGCGCCAAAGGTAAAGTACGAAGCGATATCGAGATCGGATTCGACATCAGTGGATTCTATACCAATGAAAGAGAAAATTTTGACATCACAGGCGAATATGTGCTCTCCAATGCATCTATGGATGGCACCAATAGCGGAAATGTTAATACCGAGCAGATCAACCCCTCCGAGGGACAAACAGATGTCCTCGGAACAGGCATCTTCCACCAACACGCACGCAATAGTCTGCAAGCTGGAGTAATAGCCGCCGCACACAAAGGTATGTGGACGCAACACGATAATAAACTCCAATGGGGACTCAGCGCGCAAGCAGAACTCATCACAGACCATATCAGTGAATGGGAATGGAGAGATTCTGCTCGATACTCCATGCCTAACCACCCAGAAAACATGGAATTATACTACGCCATGAGAGGCGATAGCACCATGCAGTCCGCACGCATACAAGCATTCATACAAAACCAACATAAATGGGACACCAAAGCAGGACAATGGATATTCACCATCGGAGGAAGAATACAATACTGGACATGGAATAACGAAATACTGCCATCACCACGAGCAAGTGTGGAATGGATACCAAGTTGGAAAAGAGACTTCACCTTCCGACTCGCTACGGGATTATACTACCAAGCACCATTCTACAAAGAATTGCGTGATACCATCACCGACGCGCTCGGCATCACACGCATCCAACTCAACGACCAACTCAAAGCACAGCGCTCAGCGCATGTCGTACTTGGAGGAGACTACTACTTCCGAGCATGGGGAAGACCATTCAAATTCACAGCCGAAGCGTACTATAAATACATCGATCGCATGGAGAGCTACACCGTGGATAATGTACGCGTCAGATACTCTGGTAAAAACGATTCTGAAGGATACGCTGCTGGATTAGACCTTAAGTTATACGGCGAACTCGTACCTGGAGCCGACTCATGGATATCCTTCTCCACCATGACCGCCAAACAGCGATTCATCGGTTCCGATACATGGATTCCAAGCCCACAAGAACAGCGATACTCATTCGCCATGCTCTTCCAAGACTATCTGCCACAACTACCACAACTACGCTTCCACCTCAAGATGCAATTCGCCGATGGAATGCCTTTCTATGCACCACGAAATAAATCACAATGGGGACGAATGCCCGCCTATAAGCGCATCGACCTCGGAGCCGCATATATCTTCAATGCTAAGACATCCAAATTCATGCGCTCCCCATCAGCCAAACATATCAAACAATGGGCTATACAATTCGAAGTATTCAACCTCGTCGGATGGAAAAATGTCAACTCATACTTCTGGGTAAGCGACGCATACGGTATGCAATGGGCAAGCCCTAACTATCTCACAGGCAGACGATTCAATCTCAAAATAACTATCGATTTCAAATAATACTACATATGGCTAAGAACAACGAAGTGACACCCATGATGAAGCAATTCCGTGACATCAAAGCACAGTACCCCGATGCTATGCTGCTCTTTCGATGCGGAGACTTCTACGAAACATACTGCGAAGATGCCATCAAAGCGAGCAAGATACTCGCCATCACACTCACACCCCGATCAAGCGCGGGATCAGGACAAGCCACAGAAATGGCGGGATTCCCATTCCATGCACTCGATACATACCTGCCCAAACTCGTTAGAGCTGGACTCAGAGTAGCCATCTGTGACCAACTCGAAGACCCTAAAATGACCAAGAAACTCGTCAAAAGAGGCGTCACCGAACTCGTCACTCCGGGCGTTAGTTACTCCGATACTACACTCACACAAAAGGAAAACAACTGGGTAGCATGCCTACACTTTGATAAACACACCATCGGACTCGCATTACTCGATATATCCACAGGAGAATTCCTCGCAGCACAAGGAGAATCTGCATACATCGATAAACTACTCACCAATTTCGCACCCAAAGAAGTACTCTTCGTTAGAGGCAAGAAAAACGAAATGGAACAACTATTTGGAAACCATTTCTTCACCTTCGAACTTGAAGACTGGATGCTCGTCGAATCTACAGCCAAAGAAAGACTACAAAAACTATGGGGCGTCAGTTCACTCAAAGGATTCGGACTCGATAATATGCCCGCAGCCATCACAGCCGCAGGAGGTATTCTCATGTATCTCGATATGACACAACACCTCCAAACAGGACATATCCAGCACCTCAGTCGCATCGAAGAAGAACGATATGTATGGCTCGACCGATTCACCATCCGAAATCTGGAACTCATCAACGGACAAACACACGAAAGCAAAACACTATACGACATCATCGACCGCACCATCACACCAATGGGAGGACGATTACTACACCGATGGATCGCATTCCCACTCAAGGAAGTAAGAGCCATACGAAATAGACAAACAGTAGTAGAATACCTATACCGTAACCCTGAACATAGAGAAATAATACGAGATGCGCTCACACAAATGGGAGACCTCGAGCGAATCGTTAGCAAGATTTCTACAGGCAGAATAGGACCACGCGAAATGGTGCAACTCGGACGAGCACTCAACGCCATACACCCTATCAAACAAATATGCCAGCAAGCAAAAGACAACTCCTTCCTCACTGTCATCGGAGAACAACTCGACCCGTGCCACGAAATGAGAGCACGAATAGAAAAACTCATCACCAATGACCCACCGGCTGTACAAGGCAGACCCAATATCATCGCCTCAGGAGTTGACCCCGAACTGGACGAACTAAGAGCTATACAAAGCGATGGAAAGAAATACCTGCTCCAAATACAACAACGAGAAGCAGAACAAACAGGCATACAAAGCCTCAAAATAGGATATAATAATGTCTTTGGATACTACCTTGAAGTAAGAAACACATACAAAGACCAAGTACCTGCCGAGTGGATCAGAAAACAAACACTCGTCAGCGCAGAACGATATATCACCGAGGAACTCAAAACATACGAGGAGAAAATAACAACAGCCGAGGAGAAAATACAAATCATCGAAAATCGTATCTATCTCGACCTCATACTCGCACTCACCGAATGGGTACCACAAATGCAACTCAACGCACAGGTAATCGCACAAATAGACTGCCTACTCGGATTTGCCGACATCGCCACAGAGTATAAATATGTATGCCCTGATATAAACGATAGCCTCATCATCGATATCAAACAAGGCCGACACCCTGTTATCGAACGACAACTACCCATCGGAGAACAATACATCGCCAATGATATCCTGCTCGATAATAACGGACAGCAAATCATCATCATCACAGGACCTAACATGGCGGGTAAATCAGCCCTGCTCCGACAAACAGCCCTCATCGTTCTGCTCGCACAAATAGGTTCGTTCGTACCCGCAGAAAGCGCACAGATAGGCGTCGTGGACAAGATCTTCACACGCGTAGGCGCATCCGATAATATATCGCTCGGCGAATCAACCTTCATGGTGGAGATGAACGAAGCTGCTGCCATTCTCAATAACCTCAGCGAACGAAGCCTTGTGCTCTTTGACGAATTAGGACGAGGTACCAGCACATACGACGGCATCTCCATCGCATGGGCTATCGTGGAATATATACACGAAAATAAAGGGCACGCCAAGACACTCTTTGCCACACACTACCACGAACTCAACGAGATGGAATCTACCTTCCAACGCATACGCAATTATAATGTATCCGTCAAAGAGGTGAATAATAAAATCATCTTCCTGCGCAAACTCGTACGAGGAGGTAGCGAACATAGCTTCGGTATTCATGTGGCCAAACTGGCTGGAATGCCCACATCCATCGTCGAAAGAGCTAATAAGATACTCGCCAACCTTGAAAGCGAATCCAAGAACGGACAGGTACATAAACCTACACAAACCATCGGTAGCACACGAGAAGGAATGCAATTATCCTTCTTCCAACTCGATGACCCTATCCTTGAGCAGATACGAGACGAAGTGAAATCATTAGATATCAATAATCTCACTCCCCTCGACGCGCTTAATAAACTATCCGAAATAAAACGCCTTGTGAAACATTAAATGAAAAAGAAACTCATCATCATCTCATCCATCCTCGGCACGCTACTACTCATCGTGGGCATCTTTGCCTTCGAGCAATACTACCGATTGGAAATAAGTAACTTCGAGTCCAAAGACGGACAAGAACATAGTTATCATATCTACCCTGGAGCCACCATCGACTCCGTCGTCGCACTACTCGATAACGACTACGAGATCGGAGGCAAAACAGACTTCTATCTGCATGCCAAACTGCTCACTTTTAATCATCCTGAACCAGGATACTATACCTTCCCTGCGCAAATAGCCAATCAGGAAATCATCGACCGACTCAAGTTCGGAAAACAAACAGCTATTAATGTAACATGGAATAATTTCGTGCGAACCAATGCTGATTTGGCAGGAAAAGTAACACGCCACTTGCTTATCGATAGCACGCAACTCAAGCAACTACTCGATAGCAATGAGTATCTTGCGCAATACGGGTTCAACCGCGAAACCAGCAAATGCCTCTTCATTCCTAATACCTATCAGATGTATTGGAATACCACGCCTGACCAACTTTTCCAGCGCATGCTGCGCGAGTATAACACCTTCTGGAATGATACGCGCAGACACAAAGCGGACTCACTCGGACTCACGCCCATAGAAGTGGCTATCATCGCCTCTATCGTAGAAGGAGAAACGCATAACAAAGCCGAGATGCCACTCATCGCCAGTCTTTACCTTAATCGAGTACACAAAGGTATGCTCCTACAAGCATGCCCCACCGTCAAGTACGCCGTAGGCAATTTCAAACTCAAGCGCATTCTCAATCGACACCTCGCTATCGATTCACCGTATAATACATATAAATACCCAGGACTGCCACCAGGACCTATCCGATGCCCTGCGCCTACTACTATCGATTTCGTGCTTAATGCACCTCCCACCAATTACCTCTTCATGTGCGCCAATCCCGAACTTAACGGTACACATATCTTCTCATCATCCTTCAG
>CALATT010000129.1 GCA_937891905.1 uncultured Bacteroidales bacterium
CGTGATTTTAGGCAGGGCGGGTTTCAGTAGGTTTACCACCATGCTGTTTAGTCCTAAATCTTCGAGGTTCATTTGCAGACGGCTTTTTTAACTTGGTCAATACTCTTGATATCAGGATTGATCTCCTGTGCGATAGATAAGATTTCGCGGTCGTTAAGGCAGAACTTATAGAACCACTCATTCCAACGCTCGATAGTGTAACGCAAGAACATATCCGTAAGGATAGACATAGGAGCGATAGTTCTACCATACTTCTCTGATAGTCGGCGAGCAGTCTCCTCTATGAGCGCTACTGTAAAGGGCTGCAATGTTACACGGATCTGCGCCCATGTTGGGTGTTTCTCTTGTAACTCTGCAATAGTTGTATCGCGTTCACTGATGACGGAAGCAAGAGACATGTTCTGTTCTTCCAGCGTTCGGATTTGCTCCTGTAGAGACGCGGTTTCCTCATTGGTTTTATTGCCTAACTCATTCAGTTGTTGTTGTAAGGCTTGACCGTGTGCTTCTGCTCGTTGGAGCTCTGCTACTTTATCATTGAGATCACTGCGCACTTCTTCCAGTTGCAGGTTGATATCCACAGAATCATTCTTGTGCTCGATATGAAAACGATAAGCTGAAAGCAATTGCTTTAGATTATCCTCAGTACCCACTACATCAGGAAAGAGTTCCTTCACTTGATCATATGTTTCTTGGGAAACATTAAAGTTGATTGATTTTCTTTGTGCCATATTGATATTATTTTATAGTATTGTATTTCAGTATATTATCAAGAAATGAAAGAGTGAAAGAGCGATATTTCGCTATTATTTCACTATGTGAAAGACTGAAAGCGGAAATGAAAGGCGGATTGCTCACAAATCTTTCAATAAATAACAGTGCTCTTTCGGTCTATTCATTTGCGCTTTCAGTTGATTTTAATGTAGCCGTTTGTTTGACTTTAGCGATTTCACAAATTGCACAACTGATTTCATAACAAAAAACAATACTACCACCCATGAAAGTATCGAAGTGATAGCCGAAACCAGTAAATCGCCCGACTGGAGCGTTTTGCTTTCCGTTGTGCGGATAGCGATAGAGATAAGGATAGAGAACGAAATAATATACCCTAAGAGGTAAATAAGTAGAAATGATGTCATAACTGCTTTGTCATTGTGGTTAAATTCGCTGCAAAATTATCGCTAATTCAGCTAAAACACAAATAATTACCACAAAAGTTGAAAAGCAAATTTTGGTACAAATTGTAAAATTAAGTTGTAACAAAGTTGTACCAAAGTTGTACCAAGTTGTAACTACCTTATTTTCTATTGTTTATTCTATATTTTATCCCCTTTTGGTACAAAGTACAACTTTTTTAGAATAAAATAGGGGATAATAAGGGGAAAAGAGGGGGACGGAGGAGCCTGGTCGGTTTGCCTTCGGTGGGGTGTATGCACAAAAACGCCCCTCGACTTGTACCAGTGAGAGGCGAGAAATAAAGTGATTTTTATGCGATTTTTATGCTCGAAAAACTTGCATATTCCAATAAAAATTAGTACCTTTGCAGTGTAATTGGGATGGTCTGTATTTTTTATTTCAATATCCAATAAATCTTAGGAGAGTAGCTGGAAGCACCTTTCATAAATTCAAACCATGCGTAATTAACAGGTGAGCTGTGCCCAGTAGGGATATTGTTTTTATAGCAATTGATTCGATTAGGATAAATGTATATAGCGTGCAGATAGCCCATTTCATAAATTGCTGAATGGCGTTTCTGTCCTGCCAAATAAGATAGATTCATTAGAGCTATATATTTTCCAAATAGCGGTAGTATATCCATAGCGTGTAATACAAACTCATCAGCCAAGCTATACGGCGGATTAGTAATAATAGTGTCACAGCCTTTCGGCGGTTCTTTCGTTTGTAGGAAATCAATGCCTGTGTGTCCATACCCTCGATCATATAAGTCTGTTGAAAACACATTGTAGCCTTGTTTGCGCAACACCTCGCTGATATTGCCACAACCGCAAGCACACTCCCAAATAGTACCAACATAACACGGCAGCTTGTATGTTCGTAGAAATTGCTCTACTGCAGTCGTGTCTGTCGTGTAGTAATCGCCAGCAGCTCTATTCTCTGGATGCCATGTAGTACTCATGCCTAACATAGTACTAACCGACTTCTTGTTTCCTTTCCATTCTTTGCTCATAATCGTTAATGTATTGTTAATTGATTGAGTTCTGCATAAAGCGCCACGCATAGCGCACGGCTTATATTTACCTCTACAGCATTGCCGATATACTTCTTTTGCTCCGCTTGCGTGCCAAGTAGGGTGTATTCTGAGCCAAAGCCCATGATGCGCTTGAGTTCTCCTATATTTAGCATGCGCATTTTAACATCTACTATACCATATATAGCCATAAACTCCTTAATCTTGCGCATAGCAGGTGTATCGGATTTATATACCATTATTTGGATTTCTCCTTTTTCCGTACTCACAAGGTAAGGTGGCATCTTATCCATTCGGGCTATAAGCGTAAAACAAGGCTTATCAATACTACCGCCCGCAGATGTGTACTGAGGATTCATTAAAAATCTTTCGACTTGCACAAGATTATGCTTTGGCGTTGTAGTAATAGTATTAGCAGGGCGGTCTATACCGGATGGAGTGCCATTACCGTATTGCTCGTCTATAAAATGGCTCGTAACTAAAGCCAGTCTGTCCACTGTTGTTAGGGTTGGAGAAGGGAGTTCTATCGAGTGTTCGTGTCCATTTCCATAGTATGCGTCAAGGAATTGTGTTGATACGACAGCATGATGATCAATAGTAGTAACCGTTCCGCAAGGTTCATTTATGGAGATATTTTTGCCGTTTGGATCTCCGCTAAATTGTTTGGATAGGAATTGCACTTTGGCAACACCCAAACGGTTCTGTGTTGCCACTGTGGGGCAAGGCTCATCTATAGAAGGTGCTGTATATCTGCCTGATTGATTCATGCTATTATACTTAACAAGAAATGCATCTTTACCACCTGCTACAAACTTGATTAGCCCTGCGTATATTCGTTCGAGTGTCTTATCTGCAAGAGGTTTGTCGCGCTCAAATATGCTTTTACCCTCATTTGATAGCTCTAAAACCTCTTTAACAGGTTTCCATGATTGTAAGCTGCTAAACATATCCTGCTTGCCATTCTTGCAGTGTGTAGGCTCGGGGAATACGATAGGTAAATTTTTCTTTGCAAAAATACCAAAAAAGCGCGTCCGAGAAGTATATGCACCATAGTTTGCAGCGTTTAATAGTCTATGTGCGAAGTCATAGCCATACTTGCACACGGTTTGCACCCAGCGCATATACAACCGTCCTTTATCTCTCGAAACTGGTTTACCGTTCTCATCAAGATCGCCCCAGCAC